>JALXDB010000030.1 GCA_026990615.1 Spirochaetota bacterium | reverse complement strand
GATAGAGGAATACTAAAGGAAAAGATGAATGAACTTACCAGAATAAAAGCGGAGGCAGAAAGAATCTCCAGTATTGTAAATAGAATTACATACAGGGCAATAAAGGCAGGTATACAGAGGCTTTCACGGATTGATTTTTCTATAAAGACCGGTAAAAAGCTATTTGCAGAACTTCAGATTGAAAGACTACTCATATCGCTGGGTAGGCAGGGGTAGCGAATTTTAATGAAAGAAAAAGTTTAAATTGCTACCTTAAAAGCCATGAAATAACACACTGCATAATTGTTGTTAGGGGTTTATATTCAGGGATTGCAGTTTTAGATATTGCGGCTAATGCACTATTCTGACGGGAGATTATAAGATTTGTAATATTTATCTGTAGACTTCGGAAATGTTATTGATCAAAGTTACGGCTTGTATAAAGGGAGGTGAGATTAATGCCTGAAATTATAGCCATAGGAGAGGCGTTGATAGATTTTCTTTCGATAGACAGGGATGTCAGCATTGAAGAGACGAGCGGATTTACTATTGCATGCGGAGGGGCACCGGCAAATGTTTCTGTAGCGGTATCAAAACTCGGGGAAAGTTCAGGATTTATCGGCAAGGTTGGTGATGACTCCTTCGGGAGAAGGATTAAAAGGATGCTTGAACGGACAAAGGTTGATACAAGAAATCTGATTCTTGACAGGAGTGTAAATACAACTCTGGCTTTTGTTTCTGTAAAAAAAAGTGGAGAGGTTGATTTTACCTTTTACAGAAATCATTGCGGGGCTGATCTTGCCCTGAAACAGGATGAAATAGATGAAGGATACATCTTTGAGGCTAAATTGCTGCATTTTGGTTCGCTTTCCTTTACGGGCGAACCTCTTAAAAGCGCAACTTTAAAGGCAATAGAAGTAGCAAGAGGTGCGAATAAACTTATATCCTTTGATCCAAATTTGAGACCGTCACTGTGGGACAGCATGAGAAGGGCAAAGTCGGAGATAGAAAATGGGCTTCAGTATGCTGATATCGTAAAACTGACCGATGAGGAGCTAAGTTTTATAACGGACACGGATAATCTCGTAAAAGGAACAAATATGCTTTTAAAGTATGGTCCCAGAATAGTTGTTGTAACAAGGGGAGGAAATCCATGTTTCTTTAACAACGGGGATTACTACGTAGAAGTCCCGCCGTACAGAGTGGATGTTGTGGATGCCACTGGGGGAGGGGATGCTTTTGTTGGAGGTCTTCTCGTGAAGCTAATTAGAAGATTGAGAGAGGGAAAGTCTATATTCGAAATTGAAGAGAAAGAAGCCGTTAATATACTGAGTTTTGCAAATGCCTGTGGTGCAATCACTGTTTCGAGAAAAGGGGTGATACCGGCACTTCCGGATATGTCAGAGGTAGAGGATTTTATGGAAAAGCATTCAAAGTAGTAATAAGAATATTATGAACAAAGGAGGCTAACAACTGAGTTTGGAAAGTCCTTTAAAGGTTAAAAAGCCTTAATACACCCTGCTCTATTAAAATATTTAAGAATTGGTTTCGAAATCCATTCTTTAATTAAAAAACCCCTCTTTTGAAGAGGGGTTATAAACTATAAAATCAAATTTATATCTATTTTTTTAACCAGCTCATCATTGCTCTTAATTTTTTGCCTACTCTTTCGATGAGATGCTCCTCTTCCATTTTCTTTATTTTCGTATAAACAGGTCTTTTGGCCTGATTTTCAAGAATCCATTCTCTCGCAAATTCTCCTGTCTGGATTTCTTTCAGTATCTTTTTCATCTCCTGTTTGACATGATCGTCTATAACCCTTGGTCCCCTTGTGTAATCTCCGTATTCAGCGGTGTTGCTTATTGAATATCTCATGTAGCTCATTCCGCCTTCAACCATCAAATCGACAATGAGTTTCATCTCATGCATACACTCGAAGTAGGCTATTTCGGGCTGGTAGCCTGCTTCAACAAGCGTTTCAAAACCGGCCTTGATTAATGAGCTTACTCCTCCGCATAGAACAGCCTGCTCGCCAAACAGGTCCGTTTCTGTTTCCTCTTTGAAGGTTGTTTCAATAACGCCCGCCCTTGTTGCACCTATACCTTTTGCATATGCAAGGGCGTACTCCTTTGCCTTACCCGAGGCATTTTGATAGACAGCAATCAAAGACGGGACTCCCTTTCCTTCTTCGTAGGTTCTTCTAACCAGATGACCTGGCCCTTTCGGGGCTACCATAATTACATCTACATCTTCCGGAGGGACGATCTGTCCGAAGTGGATGTTAAATCCATGGGAAAATACGAGGGTATTTCCGGCTTCCAGGTTATTGGCAATGTATCTATCGTAGATGGTCGCCTGAGCCTCATCGGGAACCAGCATGTGGATAAAATCAGCTTTTTTTGCTGCTTCCTCTGCAGAAACAGGCTCAAAACCGTGTTCTTTGGCGAGTTTCCAGTTATCAGTTCCTTCAAGTTCGGATACAATTACGTTTAGTCCACTGTCTCTCAAATTCTGTGCCTGGGCATGTCCCTGGCTGCCGTAACCTATAATTGCCAGAGTTTTACCTTTTAGCAGTGATAGGTCAGCATCGGAATCATAATACATCTCTGCCATAATTTCTCTCCTTAAAATAAAATTATAGGAAATATTAACATTAAAAACTTTTTAAGTCAATTTACACTTTGAGTACGGTCTGTAAGTTATGATGGGATAAATAAAAATTTTTCAGAATCGGTCAAAATTTGCT
>JALXDB010000029.1 GCA_026990615.1 Spirochaetota bacterium | reverse complement strand
CATCTATTTACATCATATCTATTTGATCTATATATTATTTTAGGCTTGCGATTCTTAATTTTTATAATAAGATAGATTAAATGAATGGAGGCTGGCTAATGGCTGATTTTAAAGGTATGGCAGAAGCGTTGATTCAGGGTGATGCTGCAACCGTAGCTAAACTTGTGCAGGAGGCCCTTGATGAGGGAGTTGATGCAAAAAAGATTCTCGATGAAGGGCTTATACCTGGAATGGATGTGGTCGGTGTAAAGTTCAAAAACGGAGAGGTCTATGTACCTGAAGTTCTTGTTTCTGCTAGGGCAATGACTGCGGGTATGAAACTTCTCGAGCCCATCCTTGCAAAGACAGGAGCAAAGCCCAAAGGAACCATTGTAATTGGAACCGTAAGAGGAGATCTACATGACATCGGGAAGAATCTCGTGGCGATGATGTTAAAAGGTGCAGGATGGAAGATCGTTGACCTCGGTGTAGATGTGGACCCCGAAAAGTTTGTTGATACTGCAATGGAGAATGATGCTGAGGTCATAGGAATGAGCGCCCTTCTGACAACAACAATGGTGAATATGAAGAGTGTAATAGAGGTTGCAAAGGAAAAGGGTTGTGGTTCAAAGATAGTAGTCGGCGGGGCTCCAATTACTCAGGATTTTGCAGATGAAATAGGTGCGGATGGATATGCGCCGGATGCAGCATCGGCTGTGGAGTTGTTAAACAGCTATGTTAGCTGAAATCCAGATTCAGGCCGGATACCTCTTTAGAGGAATGGCGTAATCGAGATGAATAACAATTATTTTTTTAAAACTTTGTAAAGGATTACAATATTCTCGGGTTTGAATTTGATTAAAGAGGGACAATGACGAGTTTTCAATTTTAACTCAATATCTTTAATATTATAAAAAGCAGCGTGTGTTTTGTTATATATGAAATATTTAAAAACTCGAATTTTGCCCTTAATATTTAGTTGTATATTTAAAGAAGTGAAGAACAGAAAAGGTATATCCGGCCTGAAAATATTTATCTGAATCGTATATCAGTTTTGAATATTGAATGATTATTAAAATGATTTTTAGAGACCTGATGCTGTTGACCTTAACATGTACAAAAAGTGTTAATGGATTATAATGGTGTTACTGAAATAACGGCATTTTAAACATAAAATTTTTCTAATATCATACAACTTATTTACACATATACCCCAATCTCAATTGCTTGTATATTTCAAGTAGAATCCTTATTATATAAAGTGAGGTCGACTGTATTTTAGCAAAAGATGGTTTGATATAAATTGGTTTTGTTAAAAGCATTAATAGATTTGCCAAGTTGAAATCGGGTGATATTTTCATTTTTTATAGGTAGCCTGACGTTTTATTCCGGTTTATCAATGCTGCATCTTTCTAATTAAATCCTTGAGTGTTGCTGTTGGTTTTAGAGGCTACCTGGTAGCTTTAATACTATCTGAAAATATTGAGTGTTACAATCGTTCTCCTTTGATCTTTTGAGCTGAACTTTACATAATTAACACAATCTAAAAATATTTCTTTTTTTTCAATCCTTTTATTGGTAAAATCAAATTATGGTACCTCTGATAAGCTTTCTTGTTATCATTCTCATTTCTATAATTTTTGTTAGAATAGGAGCCACTGCACTTGAACTAACCGGGCTATCCCCTGATGTTGCCCTGTTTCAGGCCCAATCTGCTTTTTCCGGTGTAGGGTATACAACATCTGAATCAGAAATCATAGTGAATCATCCCGTCAGAAGAAGGATCATTAGGCTCATGATCCTTATGGGTAGTGCAGGTATGACCTCCTCGATAGCGACATTGGTGCTGACTTTTGTTTCTGCTACTTCCCAGAATATTCTTGTGAAGGCTGTAGTTCTCTTTCTGGGTTTGCTCGGAATATACTTTTTTTCCCGGTCCAAATACCTCCAGAGGATAATGAAAAAATTCTTTGTTAAGCTAATAAACAGGTTTACATCCCTGAGGCTATACGACTATGAGCAGATGCTTGGCCTTGGTAAAGGATATACCATATCAAGAATTACAGTTAAGGAGGACAGCTGGATTGCCAATAAGAAGCTGAAAGAACTCGGACTGGATGAAGAGGGCCTCATGGTTCTTGCAGTATACAGAAAGGAGGGCAGGGAGGAGAAGTTTATCGGAGCTCCCCATGGGGATACCGAGATTAAACCGGGTGATGTTCTTATCTGTTATTCTCGTGAGGATGTGAGTATAGATATAGCTCGAAGAGAAAAGGGGAAGGAAGGAGACAGGGAGCACAGAATAAGGGTGAGAGAAGAAAAACATCTTGCCCATGTTAGAGAAATAAGGGGCGGATATGACGAGTGATGATACAGATATACTGTTCTTCTCAGGGGATGTTTTATAACATCAATATAGAGTAATTGATTTTAATTAAAAAAATAAATGTTATGTTTTCAATGCTATAGAAATAGCATGTAATTTATTATATATTGATACTTAAAACCAAGTTTACGCACTTATATTATTTATTAGATACATTGCAGAGCAAAAGTAAATGATGGTATGCCTGCAGTCTAACAGTTTATTGAATTGGTTGCCTGTTTTTGAAGACCCAACCTTTATAAAAGCTTCAATTATAATATCTTCAATGGGTTTTGAGGATTTTGAGATAGGTAAAGTTTACCGATAGAATGGTTTTAAGGATTTTGTTGGATTTATAAATTAATCTTTTGAATATGTTTGACC
>JALXDB010000028.1:7949-9143 GCA_026990615.1 Spirochaetota bacterium | reverse complement strand
ATATAAAACAGGGACTCCCAGTATCAATTGAGATGAATGACGATGAATCTGGAATTATAAAGTATATGTACGCCGTGTGGAGAATTGAAGAAACATCTGAGATTAATAGTATTAAAGATAACCAGTTTGCCTTTGCAGGATATCTGGATATGTACAATACCTTTACAATTGCAGGTGCCCAGAAGAAAGTCCAGCCCCAGATGAAAGAGGCTCCGGATATGAATATATATATGGAGGGCCAGCAAGGTGAAAGCCAGCAAGAGTCACCTTACGAGAAGCCTCCTGTACTTGAGAGTGGTGGAGTGCAGTATCAGATAGACCTGCTTGAGAGCAATCCTCCGTGGGCTCGATCTCACTGGCAGATGATTACCTCGGGTGCACCTCCTGAGAGAGTTTCAACACAAATACTTATTAAAGATCTTCCCTATCCGGGGTTGCAGGGTGATATGAGGTATATTGTCAGGGTTTGGGCTGTAAATGGAGCGGGAGTAATCGGAGTATCCAACAGTATTTCTATAAAAACTGTATCGATACAGCCCAATATTGAAACAACCGTCCCATCGTCGGCCAAAGAGAAAAGCAAAAATATACAGATACCAAAGTATTGATGGTTTTAGTTTTGTTGAAGTTAATCGATAGTACGGTGCAAACATTTCTGTTAGATAAAACGGCTTAAGATATGTGCAAGACTATGGGTTTAAATATTCATTTTTGACAGTGCTCTGGTTTTGTTGAAAGGTATATGTATAAGATAAAATGGGTAGTTGTATACCCGGAAAGCTCATAATTTTAAAAATATTGGTTTAACTACAGGTGATCTAAATGAGGAAAAGAAAAAACTTTCTTACAGTAATTACTTTAATTTTGTTTATTTTTACTTTTACGGTCATTGCTTCTATCCGGCCGGCAGAGGCGGCTCAGGGCCCCCTGTTTTATCTGGTTCCGGCAGGAGGGAATCTGTTTATCATTCTTGGAGACACCCCGAGACAGGTTTACGGTTTCAGGGTATATAGAAAAGGTCCGGGTGAGAAGGATTACACTCTTCTTACTGAAGATATAATAGCTCCAGTCAACGACCCTTACAGTGCCAGGGAAATTATAGATGGAGACTACGATTGGGTGGCGGGCAAGGTTGGTACCGATGATCCCGTACTTCTATGGCAGAGACTCAGGGGCAATAGAAACCTTTCGATG
>JALXDB010000028.1:0-7939 GCA_026990615.1 Spirochaetota bacterium | reverse complement strand
TCACAGGTTGAAAGTGGCAATTGGCAGAACCTATCTCGACAGTAAGGTGGTTAAAGGAAAACAGTACTCGTACAGGGTTGTTTTTTACAATGCCCTCGGTAAAGAGGTAATGAAGAAGGTAAAATCGGTGAAGATCACTGAGCCTCCCCCGCAGCAAAAGGCAGGCAAGGTCAGAGCAAAAGCAGGCGACGGTAATGTAACTATAAAGTGGAGTTATCCAAAATACAGCGGGTCTGAAAGAGACCTTACCGTTGGATTTCATATATATCGCAAAGAGGTCGGTAAAAAGTTTAAGAGGATAACCAGTGCTCCCGTATTCAGAGTGGAGAATAACCTTTACTATTTTGATGAAACCGTTGAAAATGGAAAGAGCTATGTGTACGGCGTTGCCCCGGTTAATATAGTGGGCATTACAGGAGATATATCTGAATCAAACCCGGTCAAACCGGTTGATAGAACACCTCCTCTAGTCCCAATGGGCCTTGTGGCAAAGGATACCAAAGAGGGAGTACTGCTTCTGTGGAAGTTCTCCCCTGAGGTTGATTTTGACCACTACAATGTGTTAAGGGCCAATTCCCTTCGCGGTGAATATAAAAGAATAAATGAAAAACCTGTAAAGAATCCGAGATACATAGATTCTGAAATTGTAAGGGGAAAGATATACTACTACAAAGTTACAGCCGTAGATAAAAGCGGCAATGAGAGCAAGCCAACAGGAGCTGTAAACATTGTACCAAAAGACCTTACACCACCAGGTCCTGTGAAGGAAATTACCTTTAAAGTTGATGAAAAGAAGAGGTATGTAACATTAAAATGGGAGCCTCCTTCTGACCCTGACGTTATAGGATACTATATATACCGGGGTGAAAATAAGCAGCATGCAGTCAGGTTAAATGGAAAGCCTTTTCTCCCTGAAAAAAAAGAAATTGCTTTTACAGATACAGGTTACAAAAAAGCAGGATTGAAGGCCGGAAAGCATCTGGTGTACGGTATAAGCGCCTGTGACAGTTCGTATAACGAGGGGCCCGTATCCTACATCGAGGTTGATATCCCGGACAACGAACCCCCTCATCCGGTATTCTCTTTTTCAGCCTCTGTAACAAGGGAGGGCTGGGTAAAGCTGGTATGGCAGCCTTCTCTTTCAAGAGACCTTTTGATCCATAGAATTTACAGGGCTAAAGGGAAAAAGGAAAAATTTGAAGTTCTTGCAGAGTTGAAAAGGGAGGTAACTTCCTACACTGATAAATCTGCAGACAGGGGGAAAGAGGTAAGCTACTGCATATCGGAGGTAGATAAAAACGGAAATGAAAGCAAGAAGTCAAGGGTGGTTACCGTTGTTCCCACGGATGTTATACCACCGGCCGCTCCTGAAAATTTTACCGTTGTCCCTACGGGTCGTAGACTTGTTCTGCGATGGAGCCCTCCCGACGATAACGACGTACTCGGATACAATATCTGGTTTACAAAAGACCGGAGCGGGAAAAAGCACTGGAAAAAGTTAAACAGGTCTTTGATTACGGACCTGCAGATAAAAATACGTAACTACGGCACCGGTCTGTACGGGGTGAATGCAGTTGATACATCGGGCAACAGCGGTAAAAGGGCGGTTTATAATTATAAGGAATAAATGGTAGTTTTTTAGAAGGTTAGAACGTTTGGTGTTTTTGGCTAATTCGGATCAAATACGGGTTTTTAAGAATTAAAATATAATGAATTAGTCGCTGTTATTATAGTGTCGAAAACATGGTATTGTGTATTTTTTTAATTAAGATTTGGAACTTGATATTGGCTCTAATCCATTAATTCATTAATCGGGAATTGCATTATGAAAAAAGTTTTGATTGTTGCTTTTGTTTCCATTTTTGTTATAGTTTTTTTCCAGATGGAAGTATTTGGTGAGGTTAAGATTATAAGAAAGGCTCCACCCCCGCCACCGAATACTAATGTAGTTCATGCCCAGTGGAGAAAGCCCGTTCCCATAATCAAAGAAGAGAAGCCAAAAACCGTAATAAAGGGCAGAGTTGAGGCCGGAGGGACGGGTGGAACGGCAACTGACGGGTCGTCCCTCTTTAACCTGTATACTGATTCCGATGTAACAGTTGAGGCACCCTTACGTTTTGGCAGAGTAAACATCAATGGGAGTGCCTATAGAAAAAGTTTTCTTCAGGGAACGCAGGATAAATACAGCGTGGGCTTGGATTTAACTTCTGAACTATGGAGTTTTAACCTTGGTGCAGGGTATGGCCTTTCAAATCTGTCAGAAAAAAATGAAGAGGGAACACTTATAGATAAGAACAGCGAAGATTTAGTGTTTAGTGCCGCTGTATCGACGAGTTTTATAAAAGATTTTACAATAAAATTGGATTACAGCCACAGGCAGAAGAAGAAAAACGAGAACTCCGCTTATACAGAGAATGTATCCTCTAACAGTTTTGAGCTGTCCTCCAGCGGAAATTTAAACGACCTGCAACTAGAGATTAATGGCAGTATCAATCTAAAAGATGATTATTTGAAGAGTATGTCAACCGACCAGTATGGAGCAACTGTAAGAGTGGGCTATCCAATTTCCGATGTTTTAACACTTTCAGCTCATATGAATCCCAATTACTCAAATACAGTATACTCTGATTCGGGTACTGAAGTAACTTCAACTATACTTGATTATGGAACCGGTTTATCCATTACCCCCACGGAGGATCTCGGGTTTCAGGTTGACATGGGGAGGATTGATACATGGACTGATTCATCCGGGGGAGCCAACCCTGTCTGGAAAGCAGGAGTATCAACATTTTACAGACCCGGTGAAAGTGTGAAATTAGATGCCGGATATACGATTAACAAAGTGGTTAAAGGAAATCTCCGCCAGGATATGAATATCAATGCTAATTATAACGGAGAGGAGGAGAGTTTTGTTCAGGAGGCCAGGGCCGGTGCTTTTATTGATTACACCGTGGACAGTGGAGGAGGGAAGGTTTCTGATAATTTGAGGTGGAACGCAGGAATTGGTATTTTGCCTGCTGATAGGGTGGAGGTATCGGCAAGGTATGCAGGTGGATACAGTGAAAAGTACGAACTTTCTAAAGGTATGTTTTTACACACATGGAATCATGAAACCGGAGTTAAGGTTGAACATCGTGTTACCGATATTTTGATGTACAGTGCCAGGGTTGACTTCAACTGGTATCTACCCCAGGGATTCAACGATCAGGTCAAACAGGCCTATTCATTGAACAGCGAGTTTACCCCTTCATTGGGCTGGAGAACTTTATCAATAAGTGCCGGAGAGATGTTCAGTATTACAACCACAAATGGAGCTGATGACTATTCATCATCCTTTAATGTTGGGGCTTCCACAGAGGCTTTTAAGAGGTTCAATACCCATTATAACTTTGGCTGGAGCTGGGTAAACCTTCATACTGCAGACCCTCAAAATATGTTTACTCATACTGTTGGATTTTCATTCACGGGAAGCAGGAGGGCTTTAAATATTTCAACGGATTACACCCTTCAGCATGGAGATGGAGGGGTGAGGCATCAGGTTCAATCGAACTTCTATTATCCATTTACTGATAGCCTTGGACTGAAAGCCTGGGGGAGCTACAGCCATTACAAAGAGAGCGGCAGTATTAAGAATCCCTTTGTCCTGGGTATGAGCTGTATCTATCTATTTTGATCCGTAAGAGTTAGGGTAGTATAATACTTACTGCCGTTTATTATATTTATTTCAACTGCATTTTTAAGGCCATGTGCTTCAAGAACTTTTTGGTGTTTAATAGGTGAGTTTGACATAAAAGCCGGTTTTTGTTCTTTCGAGCGGAGTGAAGAAATATCTTTTGTTTTCGAGTAGAGATAAGAATCCTTTTTTATTTTTCTGATAAAACAAAGTAATATCTTTTGTTTTCAGCCGTAACGTGGTAAAGTGTAATTGTGAGTGTAGTGAAACAATTCTTTTTTATCTTTTGACAGAAGCGACGAAATCTTTAATAGGGCAAAATCCAAGTTTTTTAAGTATTGGTGTATAATTAAGCACACGCAATTTTTGGTGTTGAAAACACAAAATTATTTATTTATTGAATTAAGATTGAAAGCTCGACATAGGTTTTAAAATTTGAAGATTTAAGGGTGTTTACCGCCTTGAAGGTCAAAGGCTTGAAATGACAGTACGCTACCTTTTTAGTGTGGACTCATAAATTAATTTTGAAAGATCAGTAAGTTGCGTGGATACATTATTCTACTATTAGCTCTTGTTTTTATAATAGCACTTTTCAGTCCTGCTTTTTCAGAAGATAGGCAGGAAGTATACCTCTATCTGGCAAGATCACTGTTTGAAAGGGGTGATTATCAGTCCTCGCTGAAAAACTTTAGGCTTGCCGGGGAGTACGGCGATCTTTCACCCCAAGACAGAGCCCTTCAGGCAATATGTTACATCAAGACTGGAGATCTTAAATCTGCCGAGGCCATAATAGACGAATTGCTTAACAAAGACCCACAAAATGCGCTTGTCCTTCTTGCCGATGGCATTCTCAAGTTTGAAAAGAAAAACTTTGAGGAGGCATACAGGAGCTTTGAAAAAGCATGGCAAGCAGACAGGAAACTTGATCAGGCAAGAATTGGTATGGCAAGTTCTCTGGTGAATATGGGAGTTAAGGTTTTCGGAAAGAACCAGCAAAAAGCCGAGGAGTATTTTAAAGAGGCTCTTTCAGTTGAGCCCGGTTATATCCCAGCTCTGCAAAACCTTGCTGTAATAGAGTTTAACAGGGGGAATTATGATAAAGCTTTCGGGTATATTTCAAAAGTACTTAAATACGATCCTGCAAACCTGAAGGCCCTTGAGATAGCATTCTATATACACTACCGAAAATCCAATCTGGATGGCCAGAAGAAAACACTGCTGAGGCTTGTTTCTGTAAATCCAGGTAATCCCGAGTACTGGGCCATGCTGGGGAGAGTCTATGAGCTTAAGGGTGAGTATAAAAAGGCTGTTGAGGCCTACAGTAGAGCTAGAAGGCTTAACAGCTCGAACCCTTATCCCTATCTAAAGCTTGCTGAGCACTACTTAAAAGAGAATAAAAGGGAGCTCGCCCTCTATACTGCCAGGGAAGGTGTAGGCAGAGCTGTCTATTTGATCGGCTCCCTTCGTATAGGTGCTGCAAAAAAGCTTCAGAGATTAAAGGACAGACCTACAAAAAAAGACCTCGAAACCATTAAAGAGATGGCGAGATCAATAGAGGAGCCTCAAAAAATACTAAGAAAGCTATTAGATCTACTAAAAAAGATTACAGGTGGGGGCAAGAGCTATGAAGCAGAGCTTGCAAGACTCATTCAGAGGTACCCGCATACCCCTGAGCTAAAGACTGCTCTGGCTCAATACTACACCGACAGGCATGAGTATAAAAAGGCTGTGGCCGTCTGGCGGATGATTTTGATAAAACATTCGAGGAATGTAACAGCATACAAAGGTCTTGCCCACTGTTATGAAAAGATGGGAGATGAACAGAGAGCTCTAAAAACATACAGAATTGCCCTCGATATTGATCCTGCTGATAAATCGATATACGATAAAATAATAGAACTTTCAAAAAAACTTGGCAGGCTGAACGAGCTGTACGGAGAATGGATGGAAAGACTCTATATGGACAGGAGGAATCCGGTTCTGTTGAGGGCTATTGCCGGGATTGAGAAGGAGCTCGGTGAGTATAAAAAAGCTGAAAAGCATCTGAAGCGGGCCGACAAAGTTGAAGCGGAAAACAGGGCATACCTTGAGAAGCAGGCCGTCGGAGGAAAATAAACAAAGAAAAATATGAAAATTAAAATGAAGTTTTATTATACAATTTTTATTTTGATTAAGCCTCATATAGTATAAAACTATTTTGTATTAAGGAGTAACAATTCAGCATGCAGCTTTCAACTCAAAAGATACTATCCCGCATGTTGTTATAATAAGAGGCCTTCTGCTCTACATTTAATTTACCATCAATGATAAATCATTTTTGATAAACTATCTATTGCCAGCGTTTCTTTTAAATATATTGTTGCGAATGATAAAAAACCATTGTATTCGCAGCAGGTTTTGAATCCACTGGGTTTTGAAACCACTGTTCTGTTACTTTTTAAAGATGAGCGGCATATTTCTGTAAAAATATTTAAGGAAACGGTGCAATTTAAGAAAACGGCTCTGTTTACAGAGCAATATATGTTCAATAATTCCTAATTTTATGTTATTATTTTATTGGGCTTTGCAGGTAAGATCCGTTTAATGGTGGAATCCCGTTTTATGGAAGGGGCATATCATGGGCAGTTATATACTTTCCCACGATCTTGGGACCACAGGCGACAAAGCAACCCTTGTGGATGAAAATGGTAAGGTGCTTGCAACCGATTTTTACGGGTATGACACATATCACCCTAAAAGCGGCTGGGTTGAACAGGACCCGGAAGATTACTGGAATGCCTTTTGTAAAACTACAAGGAGCATAGTTGAAAGGTCGGGTATTAAACCCTCCAATGTGGCGGTTGTCTCCTTTTCGGGGCAGATGATGGCGGCAATACCGGTAGATGAGGAAATGGTTCCTTTGAGAAGGTCCCTGATATGGGCAGATATGAGATCTACAAAGCAGGTGGAAGAGATAGGCAAAAAAATAGAGCCCGATAGGGTATATATGATAACCGGTCATAGACTTGCGGCATCCTATTCAGCATCAAAGATCCTATGGATTAAGGAAAATGAGCCGGATATTTACAGAAGAGCGTACAAATTTCTACATGCGAAGGATTTTGTTGTATTGAAGCTTACATCAAAGTTCTTGACAGATTATTCGGATGCCAGTGGCATGAACCTCCTGGATATAAACAGTCTGAAATGGTCGGAGGAGATGATTGAAGCAACAGGAATCGATGCACATAAACTACCGGAAGTGGTTGAATCAACTGCAGTTGCAGGTACTGTTACAAAAGAGGCCTCCGGGATATGTGGACTGGTTGAGGGAACCCCGGTTGTAATTGGGGGAGGCGATGGGGCATGCGCAACAGCCGGTGCCGGGGTTATTTCGAAGAATGACAGTTATATTTATCTTGGAACATCCACCTGGATGGGATTGACCGAGACAGAGCCCATGCTTGATCCGAAAAAAAGAATTTTCACTTTCTGTCACTTTAAGAAAGGCCTGTATTTTGTAGCCGGAACAATGCAGACCGGAGGCGGGTCCTACGGCTGGTTTAAAAACACCATGTGTGGGGAGGAGAGGACGGAAGCTGAAAGGGAGGGGATCGATGTATACGATTTGCTTAACCGCAGGGCAGAATCCGTAAACCCTGGCTCAGATGGCTTGATATTTCTTCCCTATCTGATGGGTGAAAGAACTCCGTTATGGGACCCCGATGCAAGGGGTGCCTTTGTTGGAATAACCATAAGGCATGAAAAGCCGCAATTTATCAGAGCAGTTCTTGAAGGGGTGGCCTACAACATGAGGTCCATCGTCGAGGTGTTCAGGGAGCTGGGTGCGGATTTTAAAGAGATAAGGATAATTGGAGGCGGAGCAAAGAGCGCTTTGTGGCGTTCGATAATGGCGGATGTTTTGAATGTAAGAATAGCAAAACTCAACCTGATAGAAGAGGCTACATCCTTCGGGGCTGCCATTGCAGGAGGAGTTGGTGCCGGCATCTACAATTCTATGGAGGATGCAGCAAAGATTATCAGAGTTGAAGATACGGTTGAGCCCGATCCCAAAAACGTTAAAATATACGAATCTTATTTCAAGACATTTTCTGAGATGTATGAGAAAATGAAGGGGTTATTTCATGCTTTGAGTAAACTCGATTCTTCCGGTTAGGGTATCCTCCCATAAGACTTTTTGAAAATGATAATACCCCGCCTCGATCAGACTTAAAAATTGTGCAAAAACCGTAAAAATATATGAAATTTAATAACTTCAATAAAATT
>JALXDB010000027.1 GCA_026990615.1 Spirochaetota bacterium | reverse complement strand
CTATTGACCAGGGAACTATTGTTATATCTTCTAGGTATATATTTTCTACTCTTGTCTACCAGGGATATGCAAGGGGTATAGGTTCAATAGATTTTCTTAAAAAGATGAACCTCTATGCAGCTGACAGGCTTCTTCCCGATATTGTATTTTATATCGATGTTAAACCTGAGGATAGGCTCGGTGTAGCGGCCGAAAACTCCTATATAAAGAGTGGCCACAAAGGAGGAGATAGGATCGAAAGAGAAGGCCTTGACTTTCAGAAGAGGGTAAGAGAGGGTTATTTGAAGATTGCTGATGATTACCGTGATATCTTTAGAATTATAGATGGCAAGAGAGATATAGTTGAGATCAGCAATGAGATTTACAATATTGTTAAGAAGGAGGTACTGTCTTGATAGAACTGGAAAAAACTGGAAGAGATAAAAAAGAGTTTCGTGTGGGTGGCAAAAAGGGAAAGAAGAAGGTTTCAGGTGAAGTAAATGTTGTGCATAGTTCCTTTTACGATGAGCTTAAAAGCATTGAAACCGAGGATTTTCATCTCGAGTTTGATAAGCTAGTAGATGAGATTACTAAACAGGGAGAAAGGTTTTTTAAAAATCCCAGTATGAAAGAGCTTAAAAAGTATAAGTCGATGATAAAGCAGTTCATAAAGCATGTTACGGATCATATGATAAGGGTTGAGCGTCATACTGGGGGTAAGTTGAGGCAGAAGATATACACAGTCGCGAGGATAATAGACAATAGGCTTGAAGCATTATCAAAGTTAATAGTGTCGAATCAGCTAAAGAATATTGATCTGATGTCAAAACTCGATGAAATCAGGGGGTTGTTAATAGATCTTTACAAATAAAATTAATTTTAAGGTATACGAAGATGCAAGAGGATAGAGGAAGGAAAGAAGATATAAAAAAGGAAGATATAAAAAAGATAGAGGAGAAACATCATCAAAGACCCGAAAACGGTGGTAATAATGCTACCACTCAAAACATGGAGGCTATGGTAGATAGCAAAGAGCCTGTAGCAGATATCTCTGATGAAGAGCAAAATAAAAGGCAGATAAACAATCTCAAACTCTATGCCCTGAGGCTGCTGTACAACTATGAAATATGCTACACAGAGGTTGCAGGTGTTAGTTTATATAGAAATCAACTCATTGTTGTAGAAACCGATAACGGTCCGGAGATTGCCCAGGTTCTGGGAGAAAGCAGGATGGAGCATGACGGTCTTCAGGTAAGAAAGTTTATAAGGGTTTGTACGGAAGAGGACCTTAAGAAGAAAAGAAAAAATGAAAAAAGAGCAAAGGATGCCTTTAAAATAGCTCTCGAAAAGATAAAAAAACACGGTCTCGATATGAAACTTGTGAGCGTGCATTACTTCCTCGATGACAATAAGGTCCTGTTTAATTTTACTGCCGATGAGAGGGTCGATTTCAGGGAACTTGTAAAGGACCTTGCTTCAGTATTCAAGAAGAGAATAGAATTGAGGCAGATAGGTGCCAGGGATGAAGCTAAAATAGTACAGGGGATTGGTGTATGTGGTCGGCCATTTTGCTGTAATTCTGTAAAGTACGAGCTTCAGCCCGTCACTATTAAAATGGCAAAAGATCAGAATCTTACTTTGAACTCTTCGAAGATATCAGGTGCTTGCGGAAGATTGCTATGTTGTCTGGCCTATGAGCACAATTTCTATGCAGAGATTAAAAAGCAGTATCCGGAAGAAGGTTCAACCATCGAAATAGATGGGGAAAAAATGACTCTTCTTGAAATAAATGTTATAAAAGGTACAGCTCAGCTTAAAACCGAGGATGATATAACTGTTTCTATTCCTTTAGAAAAACTTCCCAAGAGACCTCCCGAGGAGGCTGAGGAGTCAATTATAGAAGAGGATATTGTGATAGAAGATGTATAATTTTTATATGCCAGCCTGGAGGTTTAAGAAATGGATGTATTGAGCATGAGTGTAAGCAGAGTCGAAGAGATGCGAAAGATGGATAGGAGGGTTATAGATGAATATGGCATTGTTGAAACTCTACTAATGGAAAACGCGGGTAATGCATCTTTTAGTGCATTCTTCAGAGAAACTTTTGGCATTGGTAAAAGAGTTGCTGTTGTTTGTGGAAGCGGAAACAACGGGGGGGATGGCCTTGTTGTTGCAAGGAAGTTTAACTCAATGGGCTACGAAGTTAAGGTTTTTTTATGCAATCCACCAGAAAAGTTCAAAGGAACTGCTTTGATGAATTTTGAGATTGTTAAAAAACTCGGAATATCTGTTGAGTATATCGAGAATACTGAGTCTTTCAGTGAGGAAATCAGAAATTATGAAATTATCGTTGATGCTGTTTTTGGAACTGGGCTTAGCAGGGAGGTATCCGGTAAGTTTAGAGAGGTAATAGAGGCAATAAATAGAGGTAAAGGATACGTATGCAGTGTCGATATCCCATCGGGGATTAACGGAGATACAGGAATTGTAATGGGGGTTGCCGTGAAGGCCGATTGCACCGTAACATTCGGTGCTCCAAAAACGGGTAATCTCCTGTATCCCGGGTATGATTACTGCGGAAAGCTCTACGTTACAAGAATATCTTTTCCGCCTGAAATATACGAAGACAGCAGTTTAAAGGTGAGAGTTGTGATGCCTGAAAAATTGCCTTCCAGGTTTGAAGGCGGACATAAGGGTGATTTTGGAGATGTTCTTTTTCTGGCCGGTTCAAAAAATTACTATGGAGCGCCTTATTTTAGTGCATTTTCCTTTTTAAAAGCGGGGGGAGGATATTCAAGGCTTGCTACACCTGAATCGGTTGCTCCTCATATCGCAGGAAAGGGTAATGAGCTTGTTATTGTTCCCCTTAAAGAAACAAAGAGTGGAAGCGTATCCAAAGATAATTTAAGTAACTTGCTTGAGTTAAGTGAAAAGGTTGATTTTGTTGTTGTAGGCCCGGGTCTATCCCTTAACGATGAAACCCAGGAACTCGTAAGGGATTTTGTGCAAAATCTGGCTAAACCTGTACTTGTTGATGGGGATGGCCTTACGGCTATTTCTAAAACTCCCGAAGTGCTGCTTGAGAGGTCTGCTCCTACAATTTTAACACCTCATCCGGGAGAAATGGCAAGGATTGCAAAAACCTCGGTTGAAGAAGTGATAAAAAATAGAATAGATCTTCTGGCTGAGACAAGCCAAAAATTAAAATCTATAGTGGTGCTTAAAGGGGCCCATACGTTGATTGGCTTTCAAGATGGAACCGTCCTGATTAATCTATCCGGCAATTCCGCCCTTGCAACGGCTGGAACAGGTGATGTTTTAACGGGTACAATCGCTGCCATGTATGGATTGGGACTGCCCATTGATAAATCTGTTATTGCCGGGGTTTTTATACATGGCCTTGCTGGGGAGCTGGCCTCAGATAAGCTGGGAGAGGATGGTGTTACAGCACAGGATGTTCTGCATTCCCTGCCTGTGGCGGTGAAAGAGTTTAGAACTAATTATGACGAAATTGTAAGAGATTTTCACGGTAAAATATACTTTGTCTAGACCGTACCTTGATATTGAAAATTGTGATTTCATATTGACAATTTTTCTCACTGTTTTGTATTTATGCTTTTATCAATATATAAAGTTGGGAATGCTTTATACATTTGGTTAGCGCGAATGCCTCGAGCCACAACATCGGGCCGGGGTTTCCAATCTTCTTTCTGTACGGTGTTTTGTGCTGTCAATCAACCGGTTTCAGCGGGTAGTCTTTCCTGCGAGCAACTTTGCATCCGTTCTTGCTGCTGATCCGCCGCCCGTTATACGACTATTCTGTTAAAAAGATTAAAACAAATTGCATATATCCTACAAACTGGTCATTTTGCTTATACATTATACAGATATGTATCGCTTAAATTTTACAGCCACGCAAAACCTCTGATAGGAGTATATACAACTGCCCGATGTGTTTTATGGTACTAATAGATTTTTGTTAAGAGTTATATCCTATCTCTGTGATTCTGTAAACTTGTTGTAGCTTTCAAGATCCATAAGGCTGTTTACTTCGTCTGGGTTTGAAATGGTCATTTTAAATATCCAGCCTTCTCCATATGGATCTTTATTAATCGTTTCAGGAGCATCTTCAAGGAGTTTATTTACTTCTGTAATCTTTCCGGTTAAAGGTGCTTCAATATCGGATACCGATTTAACAGATTCTATTGTCCCCACAGCTTCATCCATTTTAACCTCTTTGCCCACCTCGGGCAGTTCAACAAAAACTATATCTCCGAGCTCCTGCTGTGCATAATCTGTAATACCGGCGACCGCTGTGTCCCCATCAACATATGCCCATATATGATTTTTAGTGTACTTTAAATCCTCAGGTTTCATCTTACCCCCTTCATATATGATTTTTATGGTGAGTTTTGAATTATTGTCTATCAATCTACTAACTATTTTTTTTACAGTCAAATAATCTTGAAAATTGTGCTCTTTGATTTTATTCTTTTATAAACAAGTATAGTAAGCCCCTAAGAGAATAGGATCTATAAGGGTAAAGAGAGGATATTAAGGAGGATACCATGATAGATGAGAAAATACTAAACAGAGCAAAAGAATGGTTGTCAGATTCATTTGATGAGGATACGAGAAATAAAATAAAGGAGTTAATTGATAAGAACGATGAAAATACTTTAACGGATATGTTTTACAAGGACCTTGAGTTTGGAACTGGCGGTATGCGCGGAATTATGGGGCCGGGGACCAACAGGATGAATATCTACACCGTAGGCAGGGCATCACAGGGGCTTGCAAACTATCTTAAGGATAATATTGAGGATGCTAAAAGTAGAGGTATTGCAATAGCATATGATTCAAGGAACAATTCAAAACTATTTGCCCGGGAAGCTGCATCGGTTTTTGCAGCAAACGGTATTCATGCATATATTTTCCCGGAGCTCAGGCCTACACCGCTTTTATCTTACACCGTTATGCATCTTAAAACGGCTGCTGGAGTGGTGATAACTGCAAGCCATAATCCAAAGGAGTATAACGGATATAAGGTCTACTGTTCGGAGGGTTATCAGGTTACGCCCCCTGAGGATTCCAGGATTGTTGAATATGTAAATAAAGTCAGGCTTGTGAAGGATGTTAAAAGAATCGACTATGAAGAAGGAAAGAGTAGAGGGTTAATAGAAGAGCTGGAGGAGGCAGTCGATAGATCCTATCTTGATAAGGTTGAGAGTTTCAGAGAGATGATTGAAAGCGGCCTGGAATTAAAAGATGACAGTGCCGTTAAAGTGGTTTATACTCCGCTTCACGGGACCGGCATTACTCTGGTTCCCAGGGCTCTCGAGCGTATACGTGGTGTTGAAATAATAAAAGAAGAAAAGCAGAGTATTCCCGATGGGAACTTCCCTACAACTCCATCTCCAAATCCGGAGGAAGTTTCCGCTTTGAGCAGGGCTATTGAGCTTGCGGCAAATGTAAAGGCGGATATGGTAATAGCAACAGATCCGGATTGTGATAGAATGGGACTTGCTGTACCGGATTCAGAGGGCAATTACATACCTCTTAACGGGAATCAGATTGGTACTATGTTTTCGTACATCATCGCCGAATCTCTGAGCAAAAGCGGGAAGATGCCTGAAAATCCAACAGTGGTTACAACAATAGTTTCGACAGAGTTGGTTGAAAAGATTGTTAAAGATTATGGTATAGATGTTATATATACGCTGACAGGGTTTAAATATATCGGTGAGAAGATGTATCAGTTCAAGCAGAGTGGTAGCAGAAACTTTATATTTGGGTTCGAGGAGAGCTACGGTTATCTGGCAGATAACTTTGTCAGGGATAAAGACGGAGTAATAGCCTCTGTCCTTGCGGTAATCCTTGTTAAATATGCAGCTTTAAAGTATGGTTCTGTTGTTAATTTCCTTGAAGATATATACAGAAAGTACGGTATGTATCTTGAGTTTCAAAAGTCCTTTCTTTTGAAAGGGATCGAGGGAGCGGAGAGGATAAAGAGTATAATGGATAAGCTGAGAAAAAATCCTCCGAAAACTATTGCCGGTTCAAATGTGGTGTTGATAAAAGATTACCTCGAACAGAAAGAGTTTTCAGCAAATGGCACAGTATCGGGTAAGATAGAAGGGCTTCCAAAATCTAACGTACTGCAATTTTATACCGATGATAATGTCAAAATATCTGTAAGACCATCAGGGACCGAGCCAAAAATAAAGTTTTATTTTGCCATTGTGAAGCCTTTCAACAGGTCAATGAACGATACCAGAAAAGAGATTGAAAAGAAATATGATGAGGTTCAAAAGGATATCTTCAGTTTCTGTGGACTTGAATAGTGGGACCTTTTGATGAAGATAGTAACACTGCTGACAGATTTTGGTATTCATGATACCTACGTAGGTGAAATGAAAGGAGTTTTGTACTCCTTTGGTGTTGATATAGATGTTGTTGATATTACCCACGATATTTCTCCCCAGGATATAAAAGGTGGAGCTTTCTGCCTTTTGAACTCCTATAGTTTTTTCCCGGAGGGTACTGTACACATGGTTGTTGTAGACCCGGGTGTGGGAACCGATAGAGCTGTACTTGCAGTTGAAACCACCAACTACAGGTTTATAGGACCTGACAACGGAGTCCTTTATGAGGCTATTACGGATGATGGCATCAAGGCAATATACAGTGTAGATGTCGAAAAGCTGCGCCGTACGTTGTTGAAGAGTTATAGATCAAATAATGTTATAAGAAAAATTGCTGAGAGAGGCCCTTCCTCCACATTTCACGGAAGAGATATCTTTGCCCCGCTGGCTGGATATCTTCTGGCCGGTTTTGATGTTTCTGATATATCAATCAGGGTTGATAGAATTTCCGACTACAGGATAGATAAGCCTGAAATTAAAAATGACAGTATACTGGGTGAGGTTATATTTGTTGACCGCTTTGGAAATCTTATTACAAATATAGATTCAAAGCTTTTAAATAAAGCTCCGGATGATTATGAGGTTTTTCTGTTCACAGGGCAAAAAAAGATATATATTGGGAAATTAAAAAAATCATACGGCTATTCAGAAGAGGGAAGGCCTGTTGCTTTAGTGGGTTCAAGGAACAAGCTTGAAATAGCCGTTAACAGAGGGAATGCTTTAAAATATTTTAATGCTGGTCCGGGAACAAAGGTTGAGGTTTTAAGGGCCGCAAAGGGTTAAGGAGAGCGCTGCTATGATCGATATCAGACTTCTGCGGGAAAATCCGGATTACTTTAAAGAAGGAGCAAAAAAGAAGGGGTTTGATGTTGATATTGATGCTGTACTGGAGCTTGATGCAAAAAGAAGGGCCGTTCAGGCCTCTGTTGACAGAAGAAAGAAGGAACTTCAGGACAAATCTAAAAGAATGAAAGGTCCTCTTTCAGACGATGAAAGAAGAGCTCTGCAGAGTGAACTCAAAAGTTTTTCCAGAGCTATAAAGGATGATGAGGCAAAGCTCAGAGAACTGGAGGAGGAGCTGAAAGAGAAACTTCTGTATATTCCAAATCCTCCGATGGATGATGTTCCCGTCGGTTCAGATGAAAGCGACAATGTGGAGCTGAGGAGGGAAGGTAAGCCTCCAGAATTTGATTTTGAACCCCTCGATCATCTGGACCTCGGCTTAAAGCACGGGCTTTTTGATATAGAGAGGGGTGTTAAGGTTGCCGGTTCCAGGAGCTACTATTTGAAAGGCTACGGCCTCATGCTTGAAAATGCTCTAATGAGATATGCTATTGATGTTCTTATGGAGAGAGGGTTTACTCCTTTTTCGACTCCTGTTATAGTCAAAGAAGATGCTATGATCGGTTCGGGCTATTTCCCTGTGGGTAGAGAAGAGGCCTATGCTATTGAAAAAGATGACCTCTACCTGATAGGAACTTCAGAAGTTACCCTTGTTTCGTATCATATGGGAGAGATCCTGAATGAAGAGGATCTTCCGCTGAGGTATGCAGGTTATACAACCTGTTTTAGAAGAGAAGCCGGAAGCTACGGAAAAGATGTTAGAGGATTGTACAGGGTCCATCAGTTTCAGAAGGTTGAACAGGTAATCATCTGCCGTAACGATGAAAAAGAGATGTTGAAGTATCATAACGAACTTTTGTCGAATGCCGAGTACATAATTAAAAGCCTCGGGCTTCATTACAGGGTTGTTGAGGTTTGTACCGGAGAGATGGGGCTTGGTCAGGTTAAAAAGCATGATATAGAGTGCTATATGCCGGGAAGAGGAGGTTTTGGGGAGACCCACTCATGTTCCTCATTTAGAGATTTTCAGGCGAGAAGGGCAAGAATAAGATACAAAAACTCATCCGGAAAGAATGTATATCCATACACATTAAACAATACGGCGGTTGCCAGTCCGAGGTTGCTCATTGCGATCATAGAGAGTTATCAAACTAAAGATGGTTCTATTAAGATTCCCGATGTACTGGTTCCATATATGAACGGTTTAAAAAAGATTTAAGTGATAGGTATTTGAAGAATGCATCTGTAGTATATTGCATTTATGTTGTTTTCCCTGCAGAACTCAATTGCCCTTTCCGATTCTGATCCCGGCTGCATCCATACGTAGTTAATACCCAGCTTTTTTACATCTTCCAGGACCTTTTCTGTAATTTTTGGTGGAACTATGAAGTGAACACCGAATGGTATTTCAGGAAGCTCTTTAATTGACCTGTATACCTTTATGCCATCTATAAAGTCCGCATTTGGATTTATTGGAAAAACTCTTTTGTTTCTCATTAAAAGATTTTTGAAAACCTGGTATCCGTATTTGGACGGATCCCTTGATACACCCACAACTGCAAATACATTCCCTTTCAGGTACTGCTGTATTAAGCTCTCCATTCTCTTTTGTCCTCTTTTATTTATCTGGTGATGGTTTGGTTGCAGCTATCTAATTTTATGAATTTTAGTTTAACGTGAAAAGAACCGAAAATCAAGTAGAAGACCTTGCAAAAGGAAAGGCTAGTGATATTTAAAACAATATTTATAATACTATTTTTAATAGGCGTTTCACTGTTTTTTTCTACAGTTGCATCAATAATATTGAGAAGAAAAGCCCGCAGGGTAAAAACGGCCAAAAGAGCAGGCGGGGAAATTACAGAAAAGAAGGTAGAAAGTATAGAAGATGTTGAATCTGAGATTCCTGAGG
>JALXDB010000026.1 GCA_026990615.1 Spirochaetota bacterium | reverse complement strand
GGATTTAACAGAATTGAAATACAAGAAACGATACAAAACATTAAAATATTTAAGATTAATACTTCATGCTACATTCTTTTTACTCTTTGTCTATATATTCATCAGGTCCAGGGATCCCTTCAACCTGATCTTCAATCCATTTTTAAAATATGATCCATTAATATTTTTAACTCATTTCGATACGAATTTATTACTTCCTGTAGTCCTGCCAGTTATCCTAACATTAATAGCAGGAAGGTTTTTTTGTGGATGGGCATGCCCTCTTGGATTTTTAATTGATTCACTTGATTTTATTTTAAAGCCCATCAGAAAAAAATTTGCATCGAAACTAATTTTAAAATCAGAAAGCTTAAAAAACTTAATCGGAAAACTCACTGTATTTCCCCCATCCTTTTTTTTACTCGGGATCGTTTTGGTAACAATCTTCAATTCTGTCCCTTTGCTACAATTTTTACATCCAAATATATGGATAGTCAGGATCTTTTCCCTCACCACAGGTGGATTCATATTTTTAGCCGTTTTGTTTATCATGTCTATGACAGGAACAAGAGTATGGTGCAGATACCTATGTCCCCTCGGAGCATTTTATGCTGTACTGTCAAAGTTTTCAGTATTTAAACTCAGGCTTCAAAAATGTTCATCCTGTGGATTGTGCGAATACGACTTCCCCGGGACTTCTTCCCCATCATGTCCAATGAAGGCGGTTGACTACAAAAATCAGAGGGTTTACAATCACCAGTGTATTCTGTGCTTTAACTACGAGTATAGATGCCCTTCGGAAGGATTTGCCTACCTGCCATCGATAAAATCCAGAGAACTACACTACGACCCATCTAGAAGAGATTTTATTAAACAGCTCATGCTCTTTGCCTCGGGCGCGCTAATCGGAAGCCTAACAATGACGAAGAGAAAAACCTACAAAACTAAACTCTTAAGGCCCCCAGGCGTAACAGATGAAGATCTATTCGTAAAAAGATGCCTGAGGTGCCTGCAGTGCGTGGAGAGCTGTCCAAATAAAATCATCAGAATAACAGGCATTGAGGGAGGGATACCCGGTTTATTGACTCCTCATCTGGTTTTTGATGAGTACGGTTGTGATTACAATTGCCAGGTCTGTCAGATTGTATGCCCCAACTCTGCAATTCCTCTACAGACACTTGCAGAAAAACAGCAAACAAAGATTGGGATTGCCAGGATTAACAGGGAGCTATGCGTTGTTTATAAAAAGAAGATTAACTGCATAGTATGTGAAGAGTTCTGCCCCACAACTCCCAAAGCTATAGTTATAACAACAAAAGAGCTTATTCTTCCTGATGGTACTAGAACCTCTCTGCACTATCCAGAAGTGGATAAAAATCTCTGTATAGGATGTGGAATATGCGAGGCAAACTGCCCAGTTAATAAAAAGGCGATAAGAGTTTATAAAGTATAAAACTATTATAAAGAATGAGTAACAATTAAGGCGAAAAACCTCCGGCAGATCTATAATTTATTGTAAATTTTTAATACCCTTTAATAAAGCATTTGTTATAATTATATTAAAAGAATAAAGCATTCAGGGCGATTAGCTCAACCGGATAGAGCGCTGGCCTCCGGAGCCAGAGGTCGTGGGTTCGAATCCCACATCGCCCGAAGAGTTTGTTACAAATTATCTATTTCTTCACATGCCAGCAATTTGGGCAGGTTTTTTAATTAGTGCTCCGGTAATAAAGGTGTCGATGATTTAAATAAAAGGATTTAAAAATCAAACTTCCTTTTCTACTATGGAAGTGGAGAGAAGGCCGGTAAATTTTTCAAAGGCTCGTTTTACCAAAAAAGGTTTTTAGTGCATTCTTGTACATCAATCTTTCTGCTATATATTTTGCATCCTCAAAATTGATATATCCGGAATCAATTTTGTCAGCCAGAACTTTTGCAAGTACATGCTGATAGGCAAGCAAAGCACCAAAAGCCTCTTCCGACGTCCAGCTATCGCTTCCCCACATGATTTTTTCTATAGATGGAACAACTTCAATGTATTCTCCCAATGCTTCAACAGCGGCTGTTGTACTGATAATCGGCAGCCATACAACATCTACATATACGTTTTCAAAATTATGTGCCAGTGCTGCTATCTCATGTATCCATGGGTATCCACCATGAAAAAGAATAAATCGAACATTGGGAAATCTTTCTATCGTATTTTCAAAATTCATTGGATTAGAACCGGGGAGTTTTGCAAGACCTGTATGAACCTGTATCGGGACATTAATCTCTTCTGCTAACTCACACACACGGCCAATTATATAATCTCCATAGGATAACCACTCATCTTCTGATACCGATGATGGGTCTCTCATAAAAATTTTTGCCGCATTATCAAATGACACATCATTAAATTTTATAGGCCTGTCATAGGCTGCAGCGAGTTTAAATCCGACCGCGCCACTTTCGACTTTTTTTCTTAAAAATGATAGTACAGCTTCTATATACTCATCAAATTTCAGCCCCTTTAACCCGGGGATGAAATCCCATGGAACCACAACATCCTCAAAACGCTGGGAAGGATGGAAATGAAGCAGAAAAGCATCAATTCGAACAACCGGTGAAAAAATATCTCCATGACCTAGATCGCTACCCGGAGACCAATAGATATCGGTTATACCTTTAATGTATCTACACTCTTCTTTTAAAATTCTAATATGCTCATTAATATCACTGTGTTTTGTTTTTATAAGATTGGATATTTCATCCCAGTTATCT
>JALXDB010000025.1 GCA_026990615.1 Spirochaetota bacterium | reverse complement strand
ATGACACACAATTTTTTGACAAAAAATTTTCCTATCTACCTTGGGTCATTCAGAAAACATATAATTTATTGAAAGTCAATAAATTAAAATATTAATGAATTATTGCAATATTTATAATAATTTGCATGATACAAAAGGTTTTAAGTTTCAGAAATATTAACACTCATATTGTAAGATATTATTGGAATTAAATAAAAGTAACATGAGAAGTAGAAGATGATTCTACCCATCTACTTGACGTTTCGAATGCTTCAGAAGGTAATAGTACGACTGTTTTATTTTTATCTTTCTTTACTATATAAACCTTTAAAAAAGTTGCTCCTTTATCATCTTTTTTTATTAAAAATCTATCAACATATAAAGAAAGCTTACCCTTTAAGTTTTTTAGCACAACAGAATATTTGTCACTAAACATACCATCAGAAACATCTACGGGTATCCAATCTATTTCTCTATTAATTTATTTCTCATTTTTTTGATACTAACATATTATTATGCTATTTTATTACATTATGCTGCTGCCATTGATTCTTTAAGCTTCTCTACATCTTCCATTTTTGCAATTACTTCATAAATTTTTACGGGTTTTTTCTTCCCCTTTACTCTGATATTATCAAGTTCTCTGCATAAGAATTTATCTTTAATCTTATCATATGTATATTCGCTGATAATAATATTTGTTCCGTATATCTTGTTTGTTCCTTCAAGCCTCGCTCCAAGGTTTACATTATCCCCCATCAGTGTATAATCCATTCTACTTTTTGAGCCCATATTACCAACAGTCATTATCCCTGTATTAATCCCTATACCTATATTTAGCCTTCTGTCCTCTGGCCACTTTTCATTAAGCTCCCTGAGCTTTTCCATCATTTCGAGTGCTGTTAGACATGCGAGCTCTGCATGGTTGGGTTGTTCTATAGGAGCATTCCAGAAAGCCATGATTTCATCCCCGACGTATTTATCAAGGGTTCCTTCATATTTAAAAATGATATCTGTCATTGCCGATAGATATTCATTTAGATGAGCAACAAGCTCCTGTGGTTTTAGTTTTTCTGATAATGTTGTAAAACCCCTTATATCGGAAAATAAAACTGTTATTTCTTTATCCTCCCCTCCTAACTCTAACTTTTCGGGATGTTTTAGTAGCTCATCTACAACACTCTTGCTGACATAGTTTGAAAACATATTCTGAATGGCTTTCTTTTCTTTCTCCTCAGTAAGAATTCTGTAAGCTATCATGGTGAATAGTGTAAGAACCCCGGTTATCAATGGAGCACTGAGATTTAATACATACCTGTATTTATCAAAGAAAAATATCACTGTAAAGAAATATGCTATTACAAGGATGAAAGTAGAAACATAACTGTACAGAATAGATTTTCTACCGACAATGTAGCTTATTATTAGTCCGAAGAATATTATAATGGCTATATTTATATAGTCAGGGGCGAATTTTATATAATCTCTGTTTAACAGCTGGGTAACAGCATTTGCTATCATCTCAATCCCGAACATTGAGCCATATGGTGTTTGATGAATATCCTGTAGGCCTTCAGCATAAACACCAACAAGAACGATTTTTTTCTTAAAAAACCTTTTGCTGATTTTGCCATTTACAACGTCAGAAAATGGCCTTACCTGAAATGTCCCGGGGCGTCCATAGAAGTTTATAGTTAGAGCCCCCTGGCTATCTATAGGAATAACAATATCTTCCTTTCTTTCGGGAGAGGTTTTTGTTTTTGGTATTGTAGCATTTTTTAGAATTATGTTTTTGCCCATATTTACAACCACATCATTAAGTCCGACTTTGTAGTAAAGCATTGCTAGCCATAGAACTGTGGACGGATAGTATCTGCCATTTATTTTGACAACCAGTGCAAATCTTCTTGCAACCTTATCAGCTTCTTTTGATGCCAGCCTTGGATTTAACCCGTACAGAGAGGTGGCAGGAGCAATGATAACTCCTGATTTAATTATTTCTTTAATAGGAGGTGTTACGACATTCACAAATTGCGGGAAATTGTCTTTTGCGGGTATACCGAGGGGTTCTATCAATTTTAATCTTTCTTTTATCTCTTCACTTACATTTGGTACCTGGTTACTGACATCTGCAAACATATCTATGACAGTATTTGATTTATACTTTCTGAGAGCTTCAGCGAGTATCTGATCTTCCTTTTTATCCTGCGAGTGTTCTGTAAACAAAACGTCGATTAATACTCCTGTTGGTCTTCTTTTTTTACTTTTATTGGCATTTTCAAGGAATTTAGCATAAACACTTCTTTTCCATGGAAATCTTCCCAGTTCAGCAAGGCTTTTTTCATCAAAACCAAAAATAACAACATCTTTCCTCAATCCCTTTGCCTTTTCCATTAAATAAACACCCTTGCTGATTTCCTCCGGTTTATGAAAAACATCTGTCATGAAAAAGCTTATATTCATTGATTTGGCTTCAAGGGCATCTATAATTATTGTAAACTTTAGAATCAGCACTATGAAAATAATTATGAAGACACCTATAATTATACTGAGGTTTTTTGGACTTAAAATTTTACTCCTCTCTTTTTTTTGCATACAAATGCCCCTTTTAAGGTTTTTAAACTATTATTGTTTAGAATAGAAATGATATATGGTAAATTAATTATGCGTTACTTTTTTATTTTTTTACTTTCGGAGTAATTTTCTACCAGAATTAACCTTTTTTCGGCAAGGTCTTTCCAATTACTCCAATCGTAATTTTCTAC
>JALXDB010000024.1 GCA_026990615.1 Spirochaetota bacterium | reverse complement strand
ACAAAATCAAGTGCGGTCAGATGATAGAAATGGAGAATATGAGACTGAAGATAATTGGACCCCAGGACAAGATTTCTCATAATCCTCGCATTGTCCGGAATCTTATCCGATATATTGAAAGCACTGTCAAGATTCAGGGTTGAAGCCGAACAGTGTACTGCGGGGCATACGCCGCACACCCTCTGGGTTATTCTCTGAGCGTCCCTGGGATCCCTATTTTTCAAAATAATTTCAAATCCTCTAAAAAGTGTTCCGGAACATCTCGCATCTTCAACCTTGTTTCCATCAAGAAAGGCCTCTATTTTCATATGACCCTCAATTCTTGTTAGAGGATCTATCGAAACTCTTTTCATTTTCAACCTCCGTTCTTATTTATCCCATTATTGATTGTTTTACTTATACTTCAAAGATTTTGTATTGATGAAAAAGTTATCAAAAGCACTCTCTTTTATCTTTTCGAACATTGGAGCGTAAATATCATGGAAGTCTGGTTCAACGCAACCAATGCACTGAGCTCCGGCACCAATGCACCAGTTTGTTCCGTTGTTCCAGTGTCTCAATGGGCAGTCGGCATACGTGTAGGGGCCTTTGCACCCGAGCTCATATAGACATCCTTCATCTCCAAACTTTTTTGCAAATCTACCGGCATCGAAAAATCCTCTTCTGGGGCAATTATCATGAATAAGAGTACCATAAATACTCTTAAGTCTTAGTTTCTCATCAAGGTCATTTTCTCCCGGAAGCCCGTTTAAAAGAACAGTAGCAATTGTGCTGGTTATCCAATCTGGATGTGGCGGACATCCGGGAACATTTATCAGAGGTTTATCTATCTTCTCTTCTTTCAGAAAATCTCTTACTGATTTGGCCCCTGTCGGATTCGGTGCACCAGATGGAATACCTCCAAAAGAGGAACAACTTCCTATTGATATAACAGCCATGGCCTTGGATGCCAGCTCCTTTACCATATCCTTCATTGTTACTTCTTCTCCGTCGAGTTCTCCAAGGGTGCAGAACAAACCGTCCTCTCCTGTGGGCACCGACCCTTCAACCAGAAGAATAAACTTACCGGGCAGTTCCTTTCCTGTATCCCTTAAAACTTTTACAACTGGCTCTCCAGACCCGGCCATAATTGTTGCGTGAAACCTTAAAGAAACATGCTTTCCCGGCATTATTGGATCTAACAGAACATTTTGTATATCCGGTGTAACTGTATTTAACAGCGAAACTGAACATCCCGAACAGGATGCACCTGCTATCCAAACAGCGGGATACTCTACTACTTTTTCTTTCACGTTAACCTCCTTTAAAGTCATTTAAAAAGAAGTATTGTAATTAATGAGTAGAAATAGAATTATATTGCTTTATTTAAATATTATGAATATACAATATAAGTTTAATAAGATAGATAAGAAACATTTAATTAATATTGAATAATATTACATAATTGTTTAAATTTTCACAATCAATTTTACTATAAATTATTACTCAAAATGTGTCAAGATTTTTTTAACATTTAATAATAATATTTTTACATTTTGAGAATAATGATTTTAATATCTTCAATAAGATTATTTTATAATACGAATCAGTTTATTTTAATACTTGATTTAAATACCTGAACGTCCTATTATCAAAAATTGATATGTAACAACATTGAAATAAAATGAAAATAATCGTTTAATGTTTTTTTAAGGTAAGCTATCAGTTGAACTTCCGGGAACATGAGAGAGGCAAGCATCACCGAAACCAGTATCATCCATAAAACAAGAAACACTATCGAAAAGAAATATCCATATCTCTTTAAATCCGGCTGATCATATCTCAAATAATAGACAGTAGCGGCCAGATGGTATGAATATGCAGCTCCTCCAATAAAGTAAAATGTTAATCCTGCACCCACAGGAATACTGTAAAAGACCTTTATTAATCTATAAATTCCAAAAGTAATATATGAATATAGAGGTAAAAAATATGGACCCAGAGAGATAAACACATTTACATCCGAGGTTTTTACATAACTTCTCTCCTTTTTAAAAGAAATTTCCTTTACTTTCACACCCGTTATTAAAGCGAAAATCACATGTGTTAGCTCGTGAGCTATGATATAGCTCCTTAAGGGAGGTCCAAAAAAGAAAAATATTATAATAAAAGCTGCCGCTCCAAAAATTGAAGACCACATAAATGCATCGATCGATGTATAATGAGAAAATAGAACCGGAATCTCATATATTAAAAATGGTATAAAAGGAATGGAAATAGCAGCGCATATTGAAAGGAATAACTTCTTAAAGCCAGCTATAATCCTACCGTTACTTTTTCTTCTTCTCACCTATCTTTTCTAACATTTCTTGAGATAATTTCTTTGCTGCCGGTTCGTTATACTCATTAACAACTTTTCTAAAATACTCCTCAGCTTTCTCATAATCCTTTTTCATATAGTAGCAGTAGCCTATTTCATAATTTGCCCATGCTACTTCCGATAAGTGGTCAGGATAGTTTTTTATAATCGCTTTGTATGCCATTATTGCATTATCATATCTGCCCTCTTCATACTCTTTCTGGGCAATCTTTTCATACTCTATAATAGTAAGAGGTTTACCATTTTTAGTTAGTACAGGTGGTTTAGAAGCACACGAAGCCATAACCATAATTATTACAAATAAGACAAAAACAATTCCCAATCTATAAATTTTTACTATTCTATAAATATTTACCATGCAATTCTCCTGAACCAATTTTATATTGTATCAT
>JALXDB010000023.1:3165-9205 GCA_026990615.1 Spirochaetota bacterium | reverse complement strand
ATTTAAACTGGAGCGATGTATGGATAAACCCACTATTGTTGCAACAGATCTTGAAGGGGTGCTTGTGCCGGAAATATGGATTGCTTTTGCGGAGAAGACCGGTATCGAGGAGTTGAAACTTACGACAAGGGATGTTCCGGATTACGACAAACTCATGAAGGGAAGGATAAAGATATTAAAGGAAAATAATCTAAGGTTGAAGGATATTCAGGATGTGATAAAAAGAATAGACCCCCTGCCGGGAGCCAGGGATTTTTTGGAATGGCTGAGGTCTGTAACACAGGTGGTAATACTTTCTGATACTTTCTATGAATTTGCAATGCCCCTAATGGAAAAGTTGAACTATCCAACCCTTTTCTGCAATCAGCTTGAGGTTTCTGAAGATGGAACAATAGTTGATTATCATTTGAGGCAGAGAGATGGAAAGAGAAAGGCCACCCAGGCCTTTAAGTCCCTCAATTTCAGGGTTATATCTATGGGAGATTCTTACAACGATACAACAATGCTGGCCGAGGCAGATATTGGGATCTTATTCAGGCCACCTGAAAATGTGGTTAAAGAGTTTCCCCAGTATTCTGTTTTCACGGAATATGAAGATTTGAAAGCATTTCTTGAAAAGGAATTGAAGTAAAGTTTTAAATCTTGTTTTAAGTTTTTACAGATAGTTCAGGGGAAGTTTGCTATGAAAAAAGTCAATATCGGTATTCTGGGGTTGGGAACGATAGGTAGTGGACTCTACAGGTTAATAATGAAAAACAGGGAGTTAATAAGAAACAAATCCGGTATAGATATCAACATAAAAAAGGCCTCTGATTTAAATCCTGAGAAAAAGGATGAGCTTAACATCGATGATGGAGTTTTTACAACTTCTTCTGATGATGTGGTGATGGATGATGAAATAGATATAGTGGTCGAATTGATTGGAGGTACCGCTGTAGCAAGGGATCTCGTTAAGAAGGCAATAGAGAGGAAAAAACATATTGTTACTGCAAATAAAGCGCTGCTTGCCCGTTTTAAAAATGAAATTTTTCCCATGCTTGTTGAAAATAGGGTAGAGCTCGGATGTGAAGCATCTGTAGGCGGAGGGATCCCGATAATCAGGACGTTGAAAGAAGCTCTTGTGGGTGATAGCATCTATAAAATAGTCGGGATACTAAACGGAACCACAAACTTTATTTTAACCAAGATGGTTAAAGAGGGAATAGATTTTGAGAGTGCCCTGCGTACAGCTCAGGAGATGGGGTTCGCTGAGGCTGATCCCACCCTTGATATTTCAGGAGGTGATGCAAAGCACAAGATAACAATACTTGCATCTCTTGCCTTCAATACAGATGTAGATATGGACAGGGTATACACCGAAGGGATAGAGAGTATTGAGCCAAAAGATATAAGATTTTCCATGGAGTTTGGATTTGTTTTAAAGCTCCTTGCAATAGCAGAGAAGAAAGACTCGGGGATTATGGTGAGAGTTCATCCGGCGTTGATAAGCAGTTCATCCCCTCTGGCTGCGGTAAACTGGGAGGATAATGCTATTATGGTCTACTCGGAGTTTTTAGGAAAGTCGATGTATTACGGCAAGGGGGCAGGAGCCAAACCAACATCAAGTGCCGTTGTTGCCAATATTGTTGATATAGCATTAAAGATAAAGAGTAATTACGAGTACAATTCCAAAGCGTACTCCTTTTTCAACAATCTACACCAGCTTGATTTTAATGAAAGCGAGGCCAGGTATTATTTCAGGTTTAATGCCCTCGACAGACCCGGCATACTCTCAAAGATATCCGGTATCCTCGGGAAGAACAATATCAGTATAGCCTCTGTAATACAGAAAGAATCTGAAGAAGAGGGGGAGTACGTGCCCCTCGTGATGCTTACACATAGGGCCCTTGAGGCCAATGTTAAAAAGGCTTTTGAGGAGATAGTCAATCTGAAAGAAGTAAAGGGAGATAATAAATTTATCCGGGTTATAGATGAATAGAAAATTTTTAACGCAGAAATTTTATAGCCCGCATTTTTAGCACCAGACCTGTAAAAGGCAGGAAAGAGAATAATACGGAATACAGGATTTTTGCCATTTTTTATATTCTGCTGTATTCCCTCAGATTTATTGAGTTGTTGTAAAGGTTATAAGCCATTGGTGTTGTAATTCTAATGCCGCTTTTATAATAGTTTCCCATTTTTATATTTTAAATGGATTGGGCCAGACAAATTATTCCTTTTTAAATCTATTTGAAAATATTAACCCTGTAATTTTTAAGGAATTGAGCGTAGGTCTGTACATGGGTAATTCCACTATAGTTCAATTAGAATTAGAGGGAAAAATTCGAGTTTTTAATTATTAAAATTACACGCCATCTTTACAATACTGAAAGCATAACATTATTTATTTTTTGAATGAGCTTACTCTAAAAACCGGTTTTTGTCCTTTCGAACGTAACGTAGTGAAGTGTAATTGTGAGCGTAGCGAAACAATTCTTTTTATCTTTTGAGCGAAGCGACGAAATCTTTAATATATAAGGAATTACAGATTTCTCGCCTTTATGAATCAATGCTTGAAATGACAGTATTCTGCCTTTTTAGAGTGGACTCATGAATTAAATTTGAAAACTCGACGTAGGACTATATGTCCATTAGCAACATACCGCCACTTTAAATACTGTGATAATTGCATTAACCTACAAAACGTGAGCATATTTACCCAATTTGTTGTTCTGCGGATGGTAAAGTAAAGAAATATTGAAAAAATTATTGACATGAATCTGCTATCAGTATAAAATACTTGTTCGATAAATATGTTTAATGAAACGTTTTATTTAATGTATTTTAATTCGCTTTTCTTCCCAGAGATTATTTATAACGGATAAATATCAACCTATTATTTGCTCATCATTTGTAGAGGGCTAACTATGGTATCTATCAGAGATGTAGCTAGAGAAGCAGGGGTATCAATAGGTACGGTATCAAATGTTATCAACAATAAGAAGAATGTAAGCCTTGAGATTAGAGAAAGGGTAAACAGGGCAATTAAAAAGCTTGGCTATGTGCCCAAGGTAAGTGCAAGAAACCTCAAACTCGGAGTATCTAATATTATCGGGGTTATTCTTCCAACTCTGACCGACAGGTACTTTTCAAGGATTTATACCGGGCTTCAGAACATTCTAATCCCTCACGGGTACAACATATGTTTAACAAGTACAAATGAAATTGCATCTATAGAGGAAGAAGCTCTGTACAATATGGTCGGTCAGAGAGTTGCGGGAATCGTGCTAATAACATGCAACCCTATGGATCCACTGGGTTCAATTACACCCGTTAAAGATAGGAATATTCCTCTGGTCACCATAGATAGAAAGCTCGCTGTTGATTACGGTAATTTTATCTCTTTTAACTATGAAGAGATTGGCGAGAAACTCTGTAATGAGATACTTCTTAGAAACTATAAAAGGCCAGTAATTCTCACAGGTCCAATAAACTACAGTTCAGAGAGAAATTTTATCGAAGGATTCAATAAGTGCTACCACAGGTCGGGTAAAATATTTAAGAATCTGTACATATTTCAAACCTGCCTGCATAAGTTTTGTTCATTTAAATTGATGGCCAATTTTTTTTCCGATCTGGATGACGACAGGTATCCCGATGTGATTATCACAACGAGTGAAATTCTCTCAGATGGAGTTTTTGAAGCTGTTGAAATTACAAACAGAAATAAAAAAAGAGAAGTGGATGTTATAAGTCTCACCGAACAGAACTGGCTGGAGATGATAAATCCAAAGAGTATTGGAGCTGTTTTCAGGCCTGCTTTTAAACTGGGAGAAAAGGCTGGAGAGCTACTACTTGATAATATAAAATCGGTGAAGATATACACCCCTAAGAGGGTGATCCTGTCGGTAGGTGGTAATTCATTTGAAAATGAACTTAAAGGTGGGAAATTTCCATCAAGTTTTTCATCAAAGCTTTTATCGAAAAACTTGGTTGTAAAGAATAAATCCCTGAATGTTTATATGTTAAAGGATCTTTCCGCGAGGGCTATAATAGCCCTTTTAAACGATTATAACGGTAATGAGGGAGAAATTAATATATATCAGTTTGACTATGACGATCTGTACGATGCGATTAACTCTTCAATCGGTAAAAAAGAACCCGATGTGTTCATGGTTGATATTCCATGGATTCCCTATCTGGCCAGCAAGGAAATACTTTACGATATTACAGGTTTTGTAAAAGAAGATTCTTCTTTTTTGGAGGGATACATACCGGAAATAGCTGAACTTTACTCAAAATACGGTGACCGCTACTTTGCTCTGCCGTTCAATTTTAGTGTTCAGATACTGTTCTACCGAAAGGACCTTTTTGACGACCCTCATCTGCAACGCCAATTTATGGAGAGGTACGGGATAGAGCTTGTCCCTCCTAAAACCTGGGATGAGTACAACGCAATTGCTGAATTTTTTACTAAAAAGTACAACCCCGATTCTCCTATTGAGTACGGAAATACTGTTGGGGGTGCAAGTACATCAAATGTGGAGTATTTGCCGAGATTGTGGGCTTATGGCGGACAGGTGTTTGATGAATCCGGAAATGTTGTGGTCAATTCATATCAGGGGCTTGTTGCCTTAAAGAACTATATAAAAAGCTACGATTACGCAATACCGAACTCTATCGGTTACTGGTGGTGGCACCAGATTGACGCATTTGCAAAAGGAAAAGCGGCAATGATGGTTATGTATGTAAACCATACGGGAAACCTGGTGGACAGGGGCTATTCAGAGGTTGTTGGGAAGTTTGGAGTTGCAAGTATTCCGGGTAGAATCCCTGCTCTTGGAGGGTGGTCTCTGGGAATCAATCGTAACAGTGAAAAGATAGAGGAAAGCTACAGGTTTATTAAATGGGCGTCATCTTCAAGAATAGCTGTGCCGTTTACTGTTCTTGGCGGATGTACCACCAGATCTATGATAGAACAGGCCGAGGAACTGCTGGACCTTTATCCTTATCTAAAGCTGGCTGAAAATAATTTTAAGTACAGCCGCAAAAGGACCTATGCTCTTGATAATCTTATCGGATTTGGTCTGGATGAAAAGGAGTACGACAGCATAATGAGCAGGTATATATCAAGAGCTGTTATGGGGGAGATGGACCATGAGAGGGCTCTTGATGAAATGTCAAAGGCAATTGAACAGAAGGTTTCCAGCAGCAGAAATTTGTATTAAACCGCATTTGCGGTTGGATAATAACATTATAAAAAATTATAAAAAGGAGGTTTATTATGAAAAAAAAGAAAATCCTGATGATTGTACTGCCTATTATGATTCTTGCCGCAGCTTTTATGGTTTTCTACGCCGGTGGTAGCAAAGAAGAAGGAGGCAAAGCAAAAGCAAAGGGGCCACTTGTAATATTCTGGGCTGAGTGGGACCCCGCGAACTACCTGCAGGAACTCTGCAACATCTACACCAAAGAGACGGGTGTTCAGGTTAATGTTGAAACGACACCATGGAGTGATTTTCAGACGAAAACATTTAATGAGCTCGCTGCACACGGGGATGCGTACGATATCGTCGTTGGTGATTCCCAGTGGCTCGGTAGAGGTGCAACCCAGGGACACTACGTAGAACTGACCGATTTTATCAAGAAGTACAATGTTGATAAAACAATGCTTCCTGCTACCATAGTTGCCTATGCGGAGTATCCGAAGGGTAGCGGAAGATACTGGGCGGTGCCTCTTGAAGGTGATGCAGATGGCTGGGCATACAGAAAGGATAAATTTGAGGATCCAAAGGAAAAGGCTGCTTTCAAGGCAAAGTATGGATACGAGCTGAAAGTACCGGAAACATGGGACCAGCTTAGAGACATAGCGGAATTTTTCTACAGACCTGATGAGAACTTTTATGGTTGTGCAATCTACACCCAGAAGGATTATGATGCCATTACTATGGGCGTGGAAAACGTACTCTGGGCATGGGGCGCTGATCTTGGCGATTATAAAACCTACAGGGTAAAGGGAATCCTGAACTCGCCCGAAGGAATTGCGGCCCTGGAGTTCTAC
>JALXDB010000023.1:0-3155 GCA_026990615.1 Spirochaetota bacterium | reverse complement strand
GGCGATAACCCAGGGACTTGCGGCAATGGCGATGAATTATTTTGCTTTTTTCCCGGCTCTTGCAAATCCAGAGATGAACAAGTATGCCGATGTTACAGGGTTTTTTGCAAATCCAAGAGGACCAAAGGGAAGATATGCAGCTCTTGGAGGCCAGGGGGCTTCTATAATTACGTATTCAAAAAAGAAAGACCTTGCGTTTGATTGGTTGAAGTGGTTTATCAAACCCGAAACACAGGAAAAATGGGCCGAGCTCGGCGGGTATAGCTGCGATAAGAAAACTCTGAGCTCTGAAAAATTCCTCAATGCAACACCTTACAACAGGGCATTTATGGAAACCATGGCCATGGTAAAAGACTTCTGGGCAGTTCCTGAATATGCCGAACTACTGGAGGTATCCCAGAGATACTGGCACGAGTATATCGTTGCGGGTACAATTACAGCAAAGCAGGCTATGGATTCAATAGCTGAAGAGTGGGAGAAAATATTCGAAAAGGCCGGATATTACAAATAGAGTTTTTCGTCCGGGGAGGAGGTATTATCCTCCCCGGATAGTATTAAAGTTAAAAGGTATTTATAAATAAATGTGAGGAAATGGATATGAATGGGAATCCCATACAGATGCATAGAAGAGGCCTCAGCGACATGGCAATTAAGAGGCTTTTTATTATGCCTACGATTGTTTTGTTGATTTTACTAAATATATTTCCGCTCTTCTGGTCGCTGGGTCTTAGCTTTGCAGACTACAGTGCAATTAAGCCCCACGTGAAAGGTGTTAACCCAAAGTGGATAGGTGGCCTTAACTACAAGGAAGTTCTAATGGATAAAAATATCTGGAAATATTTTTCTATCACGGCGAAGTATGTGATAATGTCTGTTTTGGGTGAATTCCTGGTGGGATTCGGAGTAGCCCTGCTGCTGAACAGAAAGTTCAAGGCTAAGGGGCTTATAACCACCCTTATTCTCCTGCCCATGATGATGTCCATGGCAGTTGTTGGATTGTTCTGGAAACTGCTGTACAATCCAGACTGGGGCATAATCAACTATCTTTTGGGACTTAAGAAGTTTGTATGGCTTTCAAATCCAAAAATGGCGCTTGTGGCGATAGCAATTACCGACATATGGATGTGGTCGCCTTTTGTTATGTTGCTGGCTTTAGCCGGTCTTTCAGCTATTCCCGAGTATTTGTACGAAGCGGCGGAAATAGATAGAGCATCATGGTGGTTTAAGTTCAGGCGAATTACGCTTCCTCTGGTGTCTCCCCTTCTACTAATAGCTCTAATATTTAGAACCATGGAGGCTTTTAAAACCTTTGATATAGCCTTTGTAATGACAGGAGGAGGGCCAGGTGATTCAACCGAGCTTATTGCGATAAACCTCTACAGACTGGCTTTTGCCCAGTGGAACACAGGAAAAGCATCTGCTTTTGCCTATATAGTACTGATAATGATAATCGCAATAAGCAACATCTACATTAAATATCTAAATAAAGCAAAGGAAATGTAAAAATGCCAGCAGTAATAAGCAGAAAGTCAAAGATAACTCACTGGATATTTATGTTCTTAATTCTTGTGGTAACCATTGTGTATCTAATTCCTATATACTGGGTAATTTCAACGTCCTTTAAACCTTTTAAGGATGTTACAGCAATACCACCGAAAGTTTTCTTCAAGCCCACTATTACAAACTATGTAAAACTTTTTACAAAGAGGGTTCAGGTAAGGAGCGAAAATGAGCTTAAAGAGCTCAGGCGGCATGCAAAGTGGTATGAAAAGGGGGTTTTAAAACAGGGGCAAAAGATAATTGGAATATCCCCGTTTCCTGCAAGACTTCTGAACAGTATAATATCCGCAGTATTCAGCACCATGCTTGCTGTTTCTCTCGGAACATTTACCGCTTACGGGTTTTCACGATTCAAGGTCAAGGGCGAAGGGGATTGGCTGTTTTTTATTTTGAGTACACGTATGCTGCCCCCTGTTGTGGTTACCATACCGCTTTTTCTCATGTACAGGTTTTTTGGACTAACCGATAGCAGACTAGGGCTTATACTTCTGTACACTACATTTAATGTGTCTTTTGCAACCTGGGTTATGAAGGGTTTTATAGACGAAATTCCCAGAGAGTATGAGGAGGCGGCCCTGGTCGATGGATATACAAGACTTGAGGCTTTCTGGAAGATAGTTTTACCGCAGGCTGCTACAGGTATAGCTTCGACTGCCGTTTTCTGCTTTATATTCGCATGGAATGAGTATGTATTTGCTCTGATAATGACCACCAGAAGAGCTCAAACAGCTCCGCCTTTTATTCCTTCGCAGCTCGGTATCGGTATGATTGACTGGGGTGTAATAGCAGCCGGTGCATCAATATTTTTGATACCTGTTGCAGTTTTTACATTTGTATTGAGAAAACACCTTTTGAGGGGTGTGACTTTTGGAGCTATCAGAAAATAATTAATTGGAGTTAAAAATATGTTTAGAAAACTCAGCAAAAAGATTTTTGAGCCTCTGTCAATTGGATTGATTGTTCTGGGAATTGTTGCTCTATGTCAGCCCTGGATTCTGTACTTACACAGGAAAGGATTTTTAATAACGGGGGTTGGCCTGGCTTTGTATATATTTTTCTCCCATGTCAAACCTCCCGAGGAGAAGGTAGAAGCCGAAGAGGATATTTATGACACAGTTTAAAATAAAGTAAAAAGGAGGATAAAGATGAAATTAGGAGTAATGGCTGCTTGCTTTGGGGATAAATCATGGCCTGATGCTGTTAAAGCTGCAAAAGAGGCCGGACTTCAGGCAATAGAACCGGGTGCAGGTGGATTTGTGGGAAAAAATCACTGCAATCCTGAAGAACTTCTAAAAGATGAGGATGCCTTGAAGAGGTTTGTCGATGCTTATAAATCGCAGGATATCGAAATTAGTGCCCTTTCGGTTCACGGTAATCCCCTCCATCCTGACAAAAAGTTTGCAGAAGAGCACACGCAGGATATCATAAATGCGATTAAACTTGCTGAAAAGATAGGTGTTAAAGTTATTAATGGTTTTGCAGGCTGTCCGGGTGCAAACGATACGGATACAACTCCTAACTGGATTACTTGTCCCTGGCCGCCCTATTTTGGCGATGCTGTGAAGTGGCAGTGGGAGAAGAAAGTGATCCCCTTC
>JALXDB010000022.1 GCA_026990615.1 Spirochaetota bacterium | reverse complement strand
AGGAAACAGTAATGGACCTTCCCGGAATTAACTATCATGGTTTGCCTGAAAAAGACCGTAAACTTTTTCTCGGTATGATTTCTCTCAAACAGATGGCATGGGGGATTGGAGGAGGTATTGCTCTGATTGCCTTTGGATTTGCCCTTCCCACGATGCACGGCCTCATGGAAATATATGCAGGAAACAGTGCATTCGAACAGATAAAGAGACTTGCGATTATTACCGGCGGTGTAATATCCCCTCTCACTGCCTTCTTTCTGTACATGTACGGTATTGGATTTCGAGGCACCGGAAGAATACTGAACATTAAAGAGGCAAGAAGTGCAGGCTTGGCATTTTTAGGAGGAGCATTTGGTTATATAATCTTTTCTATTGCCACTATATACTTTGGTATTGTGGCCGGCAGAATCAATCCGGTAACTTTATCTCTAATAACAAATGTTTTCAAGACAGCAGAAACAATTAAGGGATTTTCTTCGATTATCCCCGAAGTATTTACTGCTACAGGATGTATTTTTTTGATAGGCTACTACCTTAAAGTTAAAAGTCCCGCAGGACTTACAGGAACTGTACTCATTTTAGCGGGTATAATAGCAGCGACCTTTGCTAAAACGTATATATTCTACAAAACATCCGCCAACTGGTTTTTTATATGGGAAATCGGTAACGCTGTGAAAAGCACCGGAATAGCAGTTACAACCTTTGTACAGTTTCAGGTATTAAGCAGGATCTTAAACAGTATAGGAAATGCATAATCTATAATATCAGAGAATTGTACAGTCTTATTAATCAATAACCATAACCGGTCCTATTACCGGATAGCATTTTCCCTGCATTATTAGATGTACTTTTGTTCAAACGGTAAGGATTAAAATCAGCCTTTTTACCGGGTAGCATCCTCTCCATATTATAAAATGCACCTATTGTTCAGGAGGTCGTGTTTAAAATAAACTTTTCTACTGTAAAAAATCTCTTACGTACAAAATCTCAAACGGGCATACCTATTCACGAAGTGATCAAAAATAAAGAAACTTTTTATCCAATGTGTCCATTCTCAACCGGTAGAAAGTCGAAATATCTTGACCAATGAGAACTAGTGTATTAGTGTAATAATACACTATAAATATGGAGATTAATAATGGTAAAAATTAATAATCTATTCTTCAGCTATACCAGCAAACTCCTGTTCAACAATCTCAACCTCAGATTAACCCCTGGAAACATATACGGCCTTCTTGGCAAAAACGGTGCAGGAAAAACTACACTCCTTAAAATAATATCCGGTCAGCTTTTCCCAAAAAAGGGCAACTGTACGGTAAATGAAATAGAATCCAAAAAGCGTGAACCGGAAATGCTTTCAGATATTTACTTTCTCCCTGAAGATTTCTTTCTTCCCGATTTAACCCCGGAGAGATACATGAAGCTTTTTTCACCATTCTATCCCCGCTTTAACATTGAAGATTTTGAAAACTACCTCATATCTTTCGAATTAAAAAGGGATAGTTCCCTGTCAACCATGTCCTACGGGCAGAAAAAGAAGTTCCTCATCGCCTTCGGCATGGCAACCAACTGCAACATTATTCTTCTCGATGAACCCACAAACGGTCTTGATATACCTTCAAAAACCCAGTTCAGAAGATTAATCTCGAGTATAACAACAGAAAACAGGTTAATCTTAATATCGACCCATCAGGTTAGGGATATGGAGCATTTGATCGATCCAATAATTATTATTGATGATGGCAGGATAATACTAAACGAAAGCATTGAAAATATAACATCAAAAATCTCAATAGAAATAACACAGGAAGTCGTTGACTCAGAAAATGTTATCTACAAAGAAAAGGTCCCCGGTGGATACGCAATTGTTTATGAAAAGCCGGGTCCTGAGCTGAACCTTGACATTGAGATATTTTTCAATATGGTTCTGGCAAAGAAAGATAAAATCAGGGAGATGTTCAACTCAAGAGAATACTCGGAGGCATATTAAAAATGATTAAAAGATACTTAAGTACAAAAAGACTATTACTTCTTGTCAGAAAAGATCTATTCATAGAAAAGAAGTTTTTAGCAATAACCCCTGTAACAATAGGGCTTCTTATAATAATTGCATCCTTTATGGGAGCCCTAAACAGGAACAACCCGGATTTTCACCTTTCATTTTATACATTTCTTCTCTATACAATTGGTATAATAATTACCAGCAAAATATTTACCGAAATGCACTCTTTGAAAAAAAATCATTTCTGGTATATGACACCTGCTTCAGATCTTGAAAAATTTCTATCAAGATTCATAATCTCGGCTGTAATATGGCCAGTCTTTCTGCTTATTCTTTATTCCGCTGTGTCCATTTTATCGGAAGTTATAAATAACTTTACACTCGGATACAGAAACAATCCACTGAGCCCTTTTAACATCGTTATCTGGAAAAGAATAGGACATTATATATTGATACAATCGATGTTTTTATACGGGGCTGCTCTATTCAAAAAACACCAGTTAATCAAGATGGGTCTTTCATTAATGGTCTTTGCAGGATTTTTATTCATCGTAGCTGTTATTCTGATGAAACAGGTGATGGGCACCGGGCACTGGACAGGAGGTTTTCACAACTTTTATCAGTTTTATGGCTGGAACAATGGGTACAAATCTTTCAATATGAATTTTAGCTCTATTAAAATTGAAAAGTTCTTTGAGATTCTAAGAACATTTTTGAAGATCTTTTATTTCTTCATAATGGCTCCTCTGTTCTGGGTTTTAACTTACCTGAAGGTCAGACACAACGAGGCAAGCAATGGTATTCAAGGATAGAAAGTCCATCTACCTCCAGATTGCGGATATTATTATGGAAAGAATCATAAAAGGGGTATGGAAAGAGAATCAAAGAATACCATCTATCAGAGAGACGGCAACCGAGATGGAGGTTAATCCAAATACCGTGGTAAGAAGCTACAATTACCTCCAGGATAACGGAATACTCCAGAATAAGAGGGGGATAGGATATTTTATTAAATCAGGTGCGAGAGAAACCGCTTTAAAAATAAGAAAAAGAGAGTTTATTAAAGAGAAACTGCCAGAGATATTTAAAGAAATGGAACTTCTCTGTATCTCAATTGATGAAATAAAAAGGATCTATGAGGGTGTTAAAGAGGAATAACCCTCACTTTTTGCATGTCCTTATCAAATACAATTTTCACATGAGCCTTTTTCCCATCAACCTCATACATCTTATCTCCAAAAAATATCTTCACTCCGGGGAAAACAGTATCGTGGACGATAACTTCCGCATCTTCCGGTTGTGAAATTATCTGAGTATACTCCTGTTCCTTTTTCCTTAAATTTTCTATTGCCACCATTATCAGTGTCCTTTTTTTCCTCGCATCATTGTAAACATTCTTAAGATTATCGGGTAGTTCATCGATATTTTCATTAACTTTCTTAATTTTAGCTATAACGAGATCTACCTTTTGGAGATTTTTGATGTACTTGTTCAACTTATTTCTGACCTCATGCAATCTATCTTCGGTTATAAAATCCATACCAACAAAAACATCCATCTTATGTTCAAGTTCATTTCCGAGAACCTTGACCTCAATTCCCTTTGTAGCCTTAATAGTTCCTCCAATTACCTGTCCTTTCTCCTTTACAGAGATTATCCTTTCGCCCGCAGTTAACCTGCAGTTAAGAGCTGCCCTCGCAATGTGGATATTTCCACCTGCTTTAACAGTTGCATTTTCCGCAAACTTTATTTCAACATCCTTCTCCGAATAGATGAACCCCTTTCCCTTACCAACAAATCCATTATTTACAGTAATCTTCCCGTTTGACTTAACAATCGCACTTCCAACATTACCCTGTATGGTAATATCCTCCGTTGCCAGAACTGTGTAACCGTCATTGACATTACCCTTAACAAGCACAGCCCCCTTAAACTTTATATTACCGGTTTTCGGCCCAACATCCCCTTCAACTACATAAATTGGCTCCACAGAGATAGTATTTTTATTATTGATAAGCTGTCCGCTTATAGAGGCATAGTAATATATCTCTTCTCCCTTATCCTCAACACGAATATTATTGCCAATCTCGAGATTCGCCTCTTCGCCGGGCTTCGCTTCTATCACCTCGCCCAACACCGTATGACCATCCTTCTGACCCTCTTTGGGCTTTACTACAACCGCTATAAGCTCCCCTTCATCAACAACAGTTATCAGGTCCTGTTCTTTATAATCAACCTTACCGTTCTCCAGAACCTTAAACTTGTTGCCGGATGCAAGTCTAACTTTAAACTCTACCCTTCCATCTTCCCCATCAATTGGCTCTTCACCTTCGGCAATTAAAACATCGTTTATAGCAGTTACTTCCTCCTGAGCCTTCCGAACAGTTTCCCTGATTACATCTTCCTTTAATCCGAATGTTATTCCTTTCTGCTTACATGCTTCTATTATTTCATCGGCGTTCAATTCCCTTCCCCCTCCTACCGGAGGAACAACAGATAGAAATGCCTTCATTTCATCATCAGATACAACGATTTTGTACTTGCCGTGCCTGTAAAGTTTACCCCTGATATAGTAAACATCCTTGTTATCTTTTAATACCTCAACTATTCCATCCACATCCATTATATACCTGTTGCCCTGTTCGACTCTGACATTACGCCCAGGTACCAGCTTGGGTTGATAAACTTCCGGGGCGGGTATAGATTCTCCAAATATATTCTTTCCCTCTTTGCCTAGTTTAGCTGGCGTAACTGTTGCTATCAGATCACCCTTTTTGGCATACCCCTTTTTAACTAATTCTCTCTCGTCCTTTACTTCAACCTTATTTTCGTTGGACTTCTTTTCCGGGAGCTGTTTTTTAACACCAACCCTGCTGGATGGTTTATCCTCTTTCTTTTTTTTCATAAGGCTTTTAAACAGTTTAGCCATATCTAACCCACCATTTCATCATCTTTTTCTTCATCTTTGACATCAAAGATGTCATCGGTTTCACTGAAATGAAACTCAATTTTACCGTCCTCACCTTCTTCAGGTGGAGTTCCCTGCGCAAATATAACCCCCTCCTTTGCCTCTTTATTCTTCTCCACACTCTCAACCAGTTTTTGAAGAAGATCGTAATTCACACCATAAACGATTCCTCTCTGTTCAATGGCTTTTTTAACCTTTAAAAAATTAAGAGGAGCTCCTTTCCCCCTGGAAGGTATAAGAGTGATGGTTGCACTCATCTTATCCTCCGATACCTCTATTGAGAAAGAACCGTCCACGCTCTCCTCACCCTGCTCATCATCGCCGCCCTCTTCTCCCTCTCCTTCTACAGAAACCGATTGAACCGCATATGGTATTTCCTCCCCCCCTGAAGAACCGATCTCCTCAATTAACTCTTCGACTCTTTTTCCTGCATCAATTCCAAGCTGTTTTTCCAAATTTTCAAGTTCTTCCGGTTTACTTTTTTCGATCTTTTCCTTTAATTCATTTGTAACTCCTGCGGTCTCTATATCGGAAACATCCAGCCTTTTTAAAATATCATCCGCCTGGTACTTTAAATTCTCTATCCTCTTTGAATCTTTTTTCTTATCCATATGATCATCTCAATTTAATTTTCTTTAATAAATATTTTAATACATCAAAATACAGAATACAATTTTATTTGCCCCTGTTTATAACCGTTTCAAATTATAAAACAGCTTCTAAAAATATACCGGAGCTAATTGGATAGACCGGTAATTTAAACAAATAAAGGCCAACAATTAATTAAGGTGTTGTTTAATACTCATCAGAAATGTAAAAATATTGGTTCCTCCCGCAGCAATTTTTTATAAGAATCAATGTCGAGTTTCTGGTTTTGATTCAAAAAATCCATAAAGTTATGTTTTCGATACTATAAAAATGGCGTGTAAATCATAAAAACCGTATTTCGTTTTAATAATAATGGCTTTTAAACTGAAAGAATGAACCTGCCAATAAAAAAAGAGGGGCTTTTGCCCCTCTTTTTTAGGATATATCCAAGCACATATTCATCTTATTTAATACATACCTCCTCCTGGAGGCATTGCGGGCTGCTGCTCTTTCTTTTCAGGAATATCTGTAATAATTGTTTCTGTGGTAAGCAGCATTGCAGCCACAGATGCTGCATTCTGAATCTCTGACCTTACCACCTTTGCAGGATCAATGATTCCCGCTTTGAACATGTCCGTCCATTCCATCTTATTAGCGTCAAAACCGATATTATCTTTTTCTGCCTTAGCCTTTTCAACGATAACCGATCCATCGAGACCCGCATTCGATGCTATCTGTCTCAATGGCTCTTCAAGAGCCCTCTTTACGATATTTTTACCAATCTCTTCATCACCTTCGAGCTTTAATTTTTCAACTGCAGGGATACACCTCAGTAGCGTAATTCCACCACCCGGAACTATACCTTCTTCCACAGCTGCTCTCGTAGCCGAAAGTGCATCTTCTACTCTATGTTTCTTCTCCTTGAGCTCAACCTCTGTTGCAGCACCAACATTGATAACCGCTACACCACCTGCAAGTTTAGCGAGTCTTTCCTGAAGTTTCTCTCTGTCGTAATCGGATGTTGTTTCTTCAATTTGATTCTTTATCTGGTTGATTCTTCCCTGGATATCCTTCTGGTCACCGGCGCCTTCTACAATAGTTGTATTTTCCTTATCCACGGTAACTCTCTTGGCTCTTCCGAGGTCCTTAAGATCCGCATTTTCAAGCTTCATACCCATCTCTTCTGATATTACTCTTCCGCCGGTAAGGATTGCAATATCTTCCAGCATTGCCTTTCTTCTGTCACCAAAACCGGGAGCCTTAACTGCTACAACGTTTAGAGTTCCTCTTATCTTATTGACAACCAGCGTTGCAAGAGCTTCTCCCTCTACATCTTCAGCAATTATCAATAGAGGCTTTCCCATCTGGGCAACCTTTTCAAGAATGGGGAGAAGGTCTTTCATAGCACTGATCTTTTTATCATGAATGAGTATAAATGCATCCTCTAAAACAGCCGTCATATTCTCGGCATTTGTAACAAAGTAAGGAGAAAGATATCCGCGATCAAACTGCATACCTTCTACGACTTCAAGTTCAGTCTCCATCGATTTTGCTTCTTCAACGGTTATAACTCCATCTTTCCCTACCTTATCCATTGCATCAGCGATTAATTTTCCTATTTCTGGATCGTTGTTTGCCGAAATGGAAGCTATATTCGAGATTTCCTCTGCTGTCTCAATCTTTTTTGATATTTTCTGAATTTCTTCTACTACAGCTTTAACAGCTTTCTCGATGCCCCTCTTTATTCCCATTGGATTTGCACCAGCCGTTACATTCTTAAGTCCCTCTCTGATAATCGACTGGGCAAGAAGGGTAGCTGTTGTTGTTCCATCACCTGCTACATCGTTTGTCTTTGTTGCAACTTCCTTAACAAGCTGAGCTCCCATATTTTCAAAAGGATCTTCCAGTTCAATCTCTTTAGCAATTGTTACACCATCGTTTGTTACAGTTGGAGGACCAAATTTCTTGTCAAGAACCACATTTCTTCCCTTTGGACCTAAAGTAACCTTAACAGCATCAGCCAGTTTGTCAACACCCCTTAACAGGGTTCTCCGTGCTTCTTCTGAGTATTCTAACTGCTTTGCCATATTCTCACCCCTTCCTTTCTCCTTATTTTAGATTTTTTCTCGTTGGCAAAGATAATAAATAATTTTTTTAAAATCAAGATTTTTATATTTCATATATTACAAATATTGTAATAATTATTTATACGAGCATGCTATCCGGGAATTTGTTAACAGATTAAAATAGATAAAGAAAGGAAAACAGAAAACAGGCCTGAGACTAAAAAAGCCACCCATCGGACTTGAACCGATAACCTACGCATTACGAATGCGTTGCTCTACCGGTTGAGCTAGGGTGGCAAAAAAAATTGCCGAGAGGCGGAATCGAACCACCGACACGCGGATTTTCAGTCCGCTGCTCTACCGACTGAGCTATCTCGGCAACTTTCTGTTTCAATTTAATAATAAATTTTTTTCACGTAAACAAAAAAATTAAATATAGCAGCATGAAATTTTAAAAGCCCCTTCTTATTTGAGAAGGGGCTTTTTGGATATATTGCATGCCCTATAGTATATATTCTACCTAATTACTGTTTTTTAGCTCCTTCACCTGTTATAGCATGCTGCATCTTAATCTTCTCCTGCATTCTCAGAAGCTGAAGGATACCAAGTCTTCTAATCTCAGCAGCTCTCTTTGCGTCTCTTCTCTGCTTCAATATTCCCCATACGGCCTCATCATTGATATCTCTCTCAATTTCAAGAATTGCAAGGTCGTACACCATCTGTACATCTTTAATATAGATTACAAAGTCCCCACCGATCTGACTGCCGCTTCTGTACACTGTAAAATCATAGAATTTTATCGAAGGCATTGTTTCGGGATAGAGAGGAATCTTCCTGAGATCTCTCTGCTTTACATCAGAGATATAATTGGGATTATTCCAGGTCAATGTTCTCCAGCCATCGAAATCAAGGTAGCCAAGGAACATCTCTCTAACATTATCCTTTTCATCCTTCAAGGCAATCGACAGCCCGTGGGGGAAGTTTCTTCCAACAACCCTCACGGATATTGACTTTATAGTTCCTACATTTCTTAAAACACCTTTGTGTAAAAATTTTGTCCCCTCACCTTCTTTATCTCCTTCAGCATCCTCATAAAAGGGGATTTCAAAAGGTGGAACAATTTTAGCCCAGGAATTGAACGGGGCAGTCGGAAAATGAATTCTTGCACCAAGAACAGTCCCGTTCATCTTCTTACTCTGAACGGGTTTACAAAAAGATAAAACCCTGTTTAAAGGTGAAGCAGAGGAAGGTGCAAGTTTTACAGCCCAGTTTTCTATATTCAATCCTACTTTTATCTCTTTAAATCCTTCTGCCATTCCGCCCGGGAATTTTGAGAAATCAATCTCTGTATTATCAAGATTTGAAAAATCAATTAATACCTGAGGGCCACCTTTTACTTCTTTAGTTGCCTGCTGATTTTCCTGTGCAAAAACGCTCAGCACAGCAAATGTGAAAAGAATTGTAAATAGAATAATAGATATTTTACTTCTTGTTTTAGGTGAAGCATGGCTGCCTGCGAATATGGCTTTTAAAATACTGCTACTGTTACCGGTTTTTCGTTTATTTACCCGATTGTCGGATT
>JALXDB010000021.1 GCA_026990615.1 Spirochaetota bacterium | reverse complement strand
AATTGTTGTTGAGGATGGCAGGTCCCTGCAACTTCTGGAAGAGTCGAGCACCGTTGAAATTTCAACATTGAATGAGGGTGAAGTCAGGGAAACACTGTTTTTCGATGAAGATTATCAGCTTGTTGCCCATACTCACATCATGAAACTGAATCTTGGCAAAAGATGGGATAGCTACATTCTTTTTGTAAACTCCGATAACGTAAAAAATCTTTACTACTGGCTCCAGGGGCTCTCTGATGGATATATAAAGTTTAACAAGGAAGACGTATTTATGAAAATCGAGGGCCCGGCTATAGTAAGGAGATTCAGTGAACTCGACCCCGGAGTAAGGTCTGCAATAATTGACCAGGCCAGGTCGAAAGGAATCCCGGAGGAAAGGGATACGAGATTTACCTGCGGAGAGGATATCACTGAAGTTTACAAGAAATTCCCGGATTTCTTTAACCTTTCCAAACCGTATTTTGTTGGCCATGAGGCCCTTAAGCAGGAGGCTTTGAAAATATACAAGAATAACAAAAAGGTATTTGAATACGAAGAAATATCGGGAGAATCGAAACCCAGCGCTCTTTATGAAGAACACAGGAAGCTCGGCGCCGTTATGGTGGATTTTGCCGGTTGGAAAATGCCTGTAAGGTACGAAAGTATAATCGATGAACACAGGAACGTGAGAGAGAAGGCAGGTCTATTTGATATTTCCCACATGGGAGTTTTTGATGTCAGCGGAGATTTTGCTACGCTTTTTCTCGATACAGTTACAACAAACTATGCCGACTGGTTGAAGGTTGGAGATTCTCAGTACAGCTACCTCCTGGATCCCGATGGTAATGTTATTGATGATATAATGGTCTACCGGGTGGAAAAGGAAAGGTACATTGTTGTGGTCAATGCTGCTAATGAGGATAAAGACTTTGAATGGTTGAATGGAGTAAATGAAGGGAGATATATCCTTGACAGGAATTATCCCTACAAGGAGGTTATTCAGAAGGTAAGTATTATAAACTTAAAATCTCCGGAAGCAGGCGACAGGGCAAGGGTTAACATAGCAATTCAGGGCCCTGAATCTTTAAATATTTTAAGGAAACTCATCGCAGGTGAAAGAGAAAAAATAATTCTCAACAAAATTAAAAAGACTCAGTTTGCGGAATTGTCCCTTGGAGGTATCAGAACAATAGTTGCAAGAACGGGTTATACAGGCGAAAGTGTTGGGTATGAGTTGCTTGTTCATCCTGATAAGGCTCCTGAATTATGGAACAAGCTTTTGGAAGAGGGAGAAGATTTTGGTCTTAAACCTATAGGTCTGGGTGCAAGAGACTCGTTAAGAACAGAGGCAGGTCTTCCTCTTTACGGTCATGAGCTGGCCGGGCCGTACAATATTACACCTGTTGAGGCGGGATTTACCCCGTATGTAAAACTGCACAAACCTTTCTTTATTGGCAGAGAAGCTATAAAAGAGAGAATCCTGAATAGCAAAATGGTGATAGCAAGATACCAGATGGACGAAAAGGGTGTGAAGATGATAAAACCGGGTGATATTGTGGTAAACCGCAAAAATAGTCAGGTAATAGGGCATGTAACAAGCAATGCTGTAAATGGAGAAGGCATTCAGGTTGGATTGGCTCTCATTGATAAAAAATCAGCTGTAGAGGGAAACAAGATCGCTCTTGTTCCTGTTCCTGCTAAAAAAGAAAACTTGAAGATTGATCTTGATAACTTGAAAGCAGGTATTAGATTCCCGCTTGGTGTTAGTGCAACGATTGTTTCCAGATTTTTAAACAGATAGAAAATATTTGAATAAAACTGAATGTATAAAGAGAAGCATGTATTTGTTGGATTTTTAACAATTTTTCTCTTTAATAATTGGTGGCGGGAGTTATCTTAAACTTCTAAAATCCAACAAATACATAGGAGGGTAGAATGGCAGTATTAAAACCATTTAATGCGTTAAGACCAATAAAGGAAAAGGCGGATAAGGTAGCAAGTGTTCCCTACGATGTGGTTGATAGGGAGGAGGCGCTAAAGCTAGCCAAAGGAAATCCCATTAGTTTTCTCCATGTTATTAGACCTGAAATTGATCTGCCGGAAGATGTTGACCCTTATAGTGACGAGGTCTACAACAAGGCCCGTGAGAACTTTTTAAAATTGATAGATGAAAAGATTTTAATTGAAGATGGTGAATCTTCAGTTTTTTTATACAGGTTGCAGACAGAAGACCACAGTCAGGTGGGAATTGCGGGCTGCTACTCGGTTGATGAGTACGACAGGGGCCTGATAAAAAAACATGAGCAGACAAGAAAAGAGAAAGAGGATGATAGGGTAAAACATATGTTAACTCTTAGAGCCCACACAGGGCCCGTACTCCTTGCCTTCAGAACAAACCAGAAAATAAAGGATCTGGTGAAAAAGGAGCTGGAAAAGGAACCACTTTACGACTTTACAGCCGACGACGGTGTAAGGCATACAATTTGGAAGGTCGCAGACAAAGATGGCCTGGTTGGTGCATTTCGCGAGCTTTCGGCTCTTTACATAGCCGATGGGCATCACAGAGCAGCCGGTGCAAGCAGAGTTCAAAAAGAGATGCAAAAGAAACTTGGAAAGTCCACCGGTGATGAAGAGTTCAACTACTTTCTGGCCGTATCTTTTCCGGATGATGAGCTGAAGATCTATGCGTACAACAGGTATATAAATGATATGGGCGACCTTACTGCTGGGGAGTTGCTTAAAGAGCTAGGGAAGAGTCTTAAAATTGTAGAAAATGGCAGTGCTGAAC
>JALXDB010000020.1 GCA_026990615.1 Spirochaetota bacterium | reverse complement strand
TCTGGAGTTTGCCTGAAAACCTCTCTGGGTTACAATCATATCTGTAAACTGTTCCGCAAGATCCACATTACTCATTTCAAGAGCTCCGGCAGTTATCTTACCCCTTGCGCCCGTTTCAGCAGGCCCAATCTCTGCACGCCCCGAATTGTTTGTCTCTTTAAAGAGGGTGTCTCCCTCAGCAGTTAATCCCTGAGGATTAACGAAAGATGCAAGGGCTATCTGTCCTATGGGAGCCTTCTTTCCATTAGTATATATCCCAGTTATAACACCTGTATTGTCGATGGTAAATGACTGCAGATACCCCATTCCATATCCGTCCTGTTCATAGGCCTTCGTTGATGTTGGAGCGGCGAACTGTGTAATACCGTCGTATCCTCCAACCGTCCCAAAATCCAGTTTTATAGTCTGGGTAATTCCATCTGCCGGGAAATTAACTGTTAAATTTACCGTAAGCCTTCCATTATTAACAATATCTACAGGAGCACCGGGTTGTGCGGGATTATCCTGCACTGCTACAGGAGCTCCGTTGTTATCAAATTTCATTATTATAGAATTAGATCTATTTATATTATTACCTGCTACATCCAGTATCTGAGTAGCGGGGTCCGCCCCTTCAACTGTCGCGGTAACAAGCCAGGTATTTTTCTGTCCTCTAACCCTTGTAAAGGTCAGCTTTACCTGATGTACATTCCCCTTGCTATCGTATGCATCGATATTCGTCGTTACAGTTGCTTCCAACCTCTCTTTTTCTGTGGCCTCCCTGCCAACAGGCAGAAGAGGTGTTTCTGAATTGAGATTACTCTTATACTTTATCAGTGTAGTTGCCTTTGCCGGGTCTTTGCCACCGATGGGAATAACAAGATCCTGAAGAGGACCTGTAGTATCTATTACATACTGCCCGCCGGTTTTAACAGCCATCCATCCCTGAACCCTGAGTCCATTGGCAGGATTAACAAGAGTACCGTACTTATCCAGACCGAACGCTCCTGCACGAGTGTAAAATTGTTCTTCACCTTTCTTTACAATAAAAAATCCGTCTCCCTGTATCGCAAGATCCAGGTTTAATCCTGTGGTCTGCAGGCTACCCTGGGAGAATATCTTATCTATACTTGCTATAGTCATTCCCAGGCCAACCTGTTTCGGATTTACACCTCCCTTTTCAGCTGTCGGGGCTGCCGCTCCAGACATTGTCTGGGAGAGAATATCCTGAAAGTTTACCCTGCTCTTCTTGAAACCAATTGTGTTTACGTTTGAAATATTATTGCCCAATACATCCATTCTTATCTGGTGATTCCTTAAACCAGATACTCCAGAATAAAGTGATCTCATCATGGGGACATACTCCTCGTTGTATTTACTTCGTTTCCCCTCCCAGATTTATATTTATAACTACTCTGCTTTATCATCATTTTTCGCTGCATTTACCGCAACCTTTACTATATCATCAACGCTGTAGCTCATACCGTTAACTGTGATATTAGGAGTTCCATTTTTGAACTGGACCTCTGTTACATTTCCTTCAATCAATTTGTTCGTATCTTTGTCTAAAACCTCAACCCATTTGCCCAGAAGAGAATAGGCATTGTTTATCTTATTGTTAATAATCAGATTTGAAAGGGTAGTATTTATTTCGGTCATCTGCTCCAGAGAAGAAAACTGGGCCATCTGGGCTATAAAAGCTTTATCTTCAAGGGGTTTTGTTGGATCCTGATTCTCCAGCTGAACTATGAGTAACTTTAAGAAATCATCCTTCCCCAGAGTATTTTTTATCTTTCTTCCATTAACCATAAGGGTCTTATTAAAACTCTCAACAGCCATCTTTGTCTTAAATAGTTGCTCGCTGTTCATCTTAAACTGTAGATCCATTTCTACACCTCACACTTCAATATTTATATAATTTGACATCCATGGAACGAGGGTTACATCACCTTCTCCGAGATTTTCAATATTCTCTAATGAAGTTCCCTTGACAGACACTCCTTTTACAGATCTGGCTTCTTTAAAAAACTTTGTATCCGCTCCATTATCTTTAACTCCAACATCAAACTCTCCGAGTGAAAAGCCCTGTTCCAACAGATTCTGCTGGAGTACTACAAGTCTTGAATCAATTATCTCCTTAACAGACGGATTGTCCACAATAAAAAAGGTCGAAACTCTTCCATTATGCAATTTTACACTCATCTTCAAGGTTCCAAGGTCAGGAGGATTCAGGATTAGCTTAGCTTCACCTCCACCTCTGTTGACAAAATAGGAAAAATGCTTAACTATCTCGCTAAATATTTCATCGGCATTTCTCTGAATTATATAACCATCACCCCTCATTAGCTCGGGAACGTGCATATCGTATCTTCTGGTAACATTCAAAAAATCAGCAGTAAATCCTTCTCCCTTATGATTACCTGTAACAGGTGGAACATCGGGTTTACCATTCACAGGGGCAGAACCTTTTTCTAATTTGTTCCCCTCTGACACACCCGATATGCTTCTGTTTTCACCACTCCTGATATTCCCCCTAACATGCCTTAAATGACGCCCTACACTTTTTACCCACGATCTCTTTTTGGCAGTTATATTTCCTTTATTTTTAAGAGCGTCATCTTCGCTATTAAGATTACGGGTATTTAAAACCGGTTTCTTATGTATTATCTTATCTCTGGTTTTGGAGTCTTTTAAGAGGGATGTCCTTATTCTTCTACCTATTTTTGAAACGCCTGCCTTTTTTAAAGAAGCCTTTTTGATTTCTTTAGAATCAGGTTTATTTCCTGTTAAAGTAGCATGGGTATTCTGCTTTTTTGTTCTGATACTATCAAAAACCCTTTCGAATAACCTGTCTACTCCCCCCTTTTCTGACCTTGGGGCTTTATTCCCTTTTCCACCATTCAACTTCGGCCCATTCACCTTTGCTTCATTAATCTTCGATCCCTTGCCCGAATCAATTTTTTCCGTACCGACTTTCTTTCCGGCCTTTGCATTTTTATCTTCCCTCTTACCCTGTAGGTGCGTTATCTCTCTCGAACTACCCCTTTTCCCCGATCTTGCATCATCTGTTTTTTCTGTTCTGGATTTGTCAATTCTATTTGCTTTAGTTTCAAGGATTGAGTAAAATGACTCTATTCCCTGATCGCCACTGTTTTTTGTTTTATCTCTCTTTATATTTCTGAAATCCTCTGATTTTTCAATTACCAGACCGGGTGTTTTTTCAATCATTCTTTTCAAACTCTCCAACTTTTGTCATTTTCCTCTGAATCTCTGCTGCCTTATCCGGGTTCATAAGGCTCAAGAAATATGGAACAACGGATGCCTTCCCCTGTTCCTCTGCATTTTTGTCTATTTGCCGCAGAATATCTATTACCAGAAGGTCATCCATTTTTGAAAGTCTCTCAACTGCTGCTTTCGGCGGCATATTTGTAAAGTACTCCGCCTGTTTCTTTATATTTTCCTTATAATTATCGTATTCATGAAGTTTTTCGCTTAATAGTTTTTTCTCCCTCTCAAGCCCCTTACTCTCCTCTTTGAGCTTTTCTTCAAGCTGTTTGATCTGTTTCTCCCTGGATTCGAGTTCCTTTTCCTTTAACTGAAGCATCTTTTCCTTTTCAGCAAGGGCCTCGGCCCTCTTGTTTATCAGTTCCTTTTCAAGAAGCATGGGGTCCTCAACCACCTCTCCTCTCTGAAGAAATGCAGGTAAGTACTTTGCAACCGGACCCATTACCTTTTTATAATCCAGCAAACCAAGGTGGTCAAACCAGTATATTCCGCCAACGGCAATCACAATAATCAAAAGCAATAAAAACAGTATTTTAAGAATATAGGTTATTGCTGATGTAACACTCACCTGCAAAACTCCTAATCTTCGCTCTGGAATTTCATATATCTCTGGTAGTTCTTGATAACAGATTCAATAAACTTCTGTGTTTCCGGTATATCCGGTATGTTCTCTTTAACCCTTGATGGCCCTGCATTGTAAGCGGCAAGTGCTTTGTTTAGATTACCGCCGTAGAGATCTATCAGGGTCCTCAGGTACCTTGTCCCTCCAATTATATTCTCCTCTATGTTAAATGGGTTTTCAACTCCGAGCAGCTTTGCTGTTTCAGGCATAAGCTGCATAAGTCCCATTGCACCCTTTTTAGAAACAGCATTGGCATTGAAATTTGATTCCTGCTTTATCAAAGCCCTGATAAGCTGCTCAGGCAGACCGTATTTTTTAGCAGCTTCCTCTATTATCCTATCACGGATCACCTTGCCCTCATTTTCTGGCTTTTTCCGATTGTTCGTGCTGTCCTTCAAAACTTTTTCTTTTCCATTAACTCCTTTAGCCTCTTCAGGCTTTTTTTGTTTTGCATAATTTTCAACAGTTTGAGACTCACTCCCGGATACTTTATCTTTTAACCTCTTATTGAAATTCCCAAGATTTCCATAATAACTTTTGATTTTTCTGAACCTGCCCTTTATTTCTTCTATTCTTCTTACCACTCTCTCAATATCACTGTAAATACTGCCTGTATCCATTTTGCTTAAACCCGTTTTTCTATATTTTTCTTTTTCTCACAATCACCTGAACTTTAGGATTAAAAAGCCTCACATCTCTTCAAGCGGAACATTTTCAAGCGTTAGTTTCTCCCTGTTTAAATACAATTTCTGTGAAATGTCATCCAATTCGTAGAACTCCTCTCTCTTTACCTCTTCTAGATATCTGCTGTAGCTTCTCTCCTTGAGTATTTCAATAGCTCGTCTCTCCCTCTTTGCCCTGTTTAACTCTTCCTTTATCATTTCCATTTCTGCCTTCTTCTCATCGAGAATACCCTTCAGTTTTTCAATTGTAACCTCAAGCCTCAAAATATAGCTGTCAACAGCCCTCGCCTCTTCGGCCGTAAAATAGGGCTTTTCTTTATTTTGATTTTTTACCTCTCTGATAAAATCCGTTAATTTGTTATTCATCTCCCTGATCTGATTCCAAACCTTTAGATACTCGGCTCTCTTTAGTTGAAACTCCCTTTCTATTTTTTCTTCAATATCTCTCTTATACCTGAGTATTCTCTCCAGCCTGAAATAAAATCTTCGCATTTCCCAATCTCTTTACCCTGAGTTATACCCAGCTAAAACACACACCGGTTTATTTATTTCACCGAACCTGTACAAAAAAATAAAATTATATAAACCAGCCAGCAATTCTGCTATTTACCAATATTCGGTGTATCTTTATCTATACTATTACCGGTATTACTGCCATCAATACTGTTCTCACTTTTCTTATTATCAACTCCGGCCTGACTATTTCCTTTATTTTCCTCGGGCTCCATATCAAAAAGCTCAAAAAGCATATTCTTCGTTTCTTCAAAGCTGTATCCCTCATCTATATCCTGTTTAAGAAACTCGATCACCCTGTCTATTCTTTCAACTGCCCAATCTGTTCTTGGGTCCGCACCTTTTACATATGCCCCTATCTGAATCAAGTCTTCTACATCGTAGTACAGGGACAATACCTCCTTTAATTTATATATAGCCTCTCTGTGCTTTTTTGACACAATATAGGGTGTCAACCTGCTAATACTGGCAAGAACATCCACTGCGGGGTATTGATTTCTCTCTGCAAGCCTTCTTGAGAGTATTATATGCCCATCAAGTATTCCCCTCACCGCATCGGAAATAGGCTCATTTACATCATCTCCCTCAACAAGAACAGCATAGATTCCAGTAATAGATCCTCTGTCGGACATACCGCTCCTTTCAAGAAGCTTCGGTAGTATGGCAAAAACGGATGGTGTATAGCCCCTTGTAGCCGGTGGTTCGCCCACTGCAAGACCGATTTCCCTCTGAGCCATTGCAAATCTTGTAACAGAGTCCATCATAAAAAGGACATCCTTTCCCCTGTCTCTAAAATACTCAGCAATTGCCATTGCAAGGTATGCTCCTCTTATTCTGGCTATTGGAGCCTGATTTGATGTTGCAACAACCACAACAGATTTTTTAAGCCCCTCTTCACCTAAATCCCTCTCTATGAAATCCCTTACTTCCCTTCCCCTTTCACCTATCAGGGCGATGACATTCACATCCGCACTGGTATGTTTTGCCATCATGCCAAGAATCGTACTCTTCCCGACGCCACTACCCGAGAAAATCCCTATCCTCTGCCCTTTTCCAATGGTTAAAACTCCGTCGATAGCCTTTATTCCAGTGGCAAGAACATCCGTTATTCTATTTCTTTTAAGGACATGGGGTGGCTCGTTGAAAATAGGATACGTGTCTTCATACTTTACAGGCCCCTTCCCATCTATAGGATTACCAAGAGCATCAACAACCCTTCCCAGTATATCATCCCCCACCTTGGCAGACAGCGGTTCACCGCTTCCTACCACCCTTAATCCGGACCTTATTCCACTGTCATTGTCATACGGGAAGAGCAGAGTCGTGCCGTTCCTGAATCCTACAACCTCGGCGGGTATTCTTCCCTTTTCATCGGGCATTATTATATAGCACATCTCTCCAACAGATGCCCTCGGTCCTTTGCTTTCAACAAGAAGACCTATTGACTTAACAATTTCTCCCTCATAGACAATAGGGTCCACCTTCTCAACAACTCTGAAATATTTTTCAAGAACTTTCTCAGCCATATTACTTACCATTCAAAGGAGATATCTCTCTGATCTTCTCTTCAAGAATATTAAGCTGGGTTTGAATCCTTGCATCTATATCTCCGAAGGAGGTTTCAATTATGCATCCACCTGGATCGACCCTGCTGTCTTCCTCAACTCTGACATTCTTCAAACCCTCCACCATTTCAATAAACATCTTTTTCTGCTTTGATGTTATATCAAGGTCATTAATATTTACCCTGATTGTAACTTCAGCATCTCCTTTGACCTTTTTCAAAGCCTCCTTTATATTTTCAATAACCACATTTTTCTCTTCTTCAGATATTATCTTGACTACCTTCCTTGCTATCAGAAGAACAAGGTCAACAAGCTGGGCTTCTGCATTCTCAATAATCTCCTTTCTCTTGTCTATCGCAGCGTTTATAATTACATGAAGTCTATCAATTAACCTTTTTACCTCTTCTTCCCCTTTTTTGAAGCCTTCTTCAAAACCTTCGTTGTAAGCCTCTTCCCTGGCCTTTTCCTTAATTTCGGATGCCTTAGCTTCGGCTTCTCTAACAATAGCCTCCGCCTTCTGCTTAGCTTCTTCGATTATACGTTCTGCCTCTCTTTCGGCATCCTCTTTTATTTTCCTTGCTTCGGTTGTTTTTTGCTGAACCAGTTTAAAGGCCGTTTCTTCAGCCTCGTTCTTAATCTTCTCCGCTTCCTTTCTGGCTTCATCTCTTATCTTTTCGGCTTCGGCTAGAATTTTATTCTTCTCCTCTTCTATAGAAGGAACATGTACGACTTCGGGTTCAACTGCTTCTACCTGTTCTGCCTCTTCAACCTCAAGAGCTTCCTCCACTTCCTCCTCAGAGACCTTTTTGCCTTTTTTGGAAATTTTTGGAGGTGTTATTAAAACTTCCGATCCTATTATTTTAACTTCATTTGCCTTGAATATCTTCTTTGCCAAAATAAAACCTCCAGATTATTCCGGTGTATTCAATCACACTACAAGTTCATCCTCTCCAGCCCTTGCAACAACAATTTCACCTGCCTCTTCCAGTTTACGGATTATGCTCACTATTCTTTGCTGGGCCTCTTCCACATCCTTTAACCTTACAGGCCCCATAAACTCCATGTCTTCCTTAAGCAAACTTGCAGCCCTTTTACTCATGTTTCTGAATATCTTATCCTGCACTTCTGAGTCTACTCCTTTGAGAGCTTTTGCAAGATCCTGGGTATCAACCTCGCGCAAAACCTTCTGAATAGCCCTGTCGTCGAGAAGCACAATATCGTCAAAGATAAACATTCTCTTTTTAATCTCTTCAGCAAGTTCCGGATCCTCTTCTTCCAGCGCCTCAATAATTGTCTTTTCAGTGCTTCTATCAACAAGGTTTAGAATATCAACTATTGTCTCAATACCGCCAGCAGCCGTATAATCCTCACTTGCAAGTGTGGAGAGCTTCTTTTCAAGGACACGCTCCACCTCTCTCAAAACATCGGGAGATGTTCTGTCCATTGTTGCAATTCTCTTGGCAACGTCAGCCTGAATATCATCGGGCAAAGCTCCAAGAATTACGGATGCCTTATTCGGCTCCAGGTAAGCAAGGATCAGGGCTATTGTCTGCGGATGCTCACCCTGTATGAAGTTGAGGAGATGGCTTGGATCCGTTCTTCTTATAAAATCAAAGGGTCTTACCTGAAGGGATGATGTAAGCCTGTTTATGATATCTATCGCTTTCTGAGAACCAAGAGCCCTCTCCAGAAGATCCCGCGCATAGTCAATTCCACCGGACGATATAAAATCCTGGGCCATCATAAGTTCCTGAAATTCCATCAAAACCTTGTCCCTATCTGCCGGATCAACCGTTTCAAGTCTCGCTATTTCAAAGGTCAACTGTTCTATTTCATCTTCCCTCAAATGCTTGAATATCTCCGCTGAAATTTCAGAGCCAAGAGTAACTAAAAATATTGCGGCTTTCTGGCGACCTGTTAATGTTTTCTTGCCCCCGCCGTGCCCGCCGCCTGTGGTTTTTGCCTGAGCCTTAGCCATCATAACCCTCCTGTATAAAACTTAAATCCAGCAACTAAAAATTATTCTACCTGCTGTATAGAAGGAAAACACTCAACTACACAGCTGCTCATATCAATAAATACAATAAATCTTTTTGCAATCACTGAAAAGAGTTCTTTGAATACAATACATGTCACAACCGCTACTCCTCTGCAAGCCAGGTTCTTATAAGTTTTGCAACTTCCTCGGGATGCTCCCTGGCTATATTCATAACATTCTCCTGCATCTCCAGCCTTGCCCTTTCCTCGGGAGAAAGCTCCAGCTCCGCTCCTTCCTCCTCGGCTGATTTTAAAGCCGCCTCCCTCATAAGCTGCTGCTGTCTCGCAAGCTCCTCTTCGCGTATCCTCTTTCTCCTCTGAATCTCCTTGGATATTGCCCTGTAGGCTATAGTTATAATAAACAGGGCAAACAGAGCAATCAGGGCTGAGAGCAGGGTCTTCCTCATCTGCTCCCTCTTCTTCAAATAAGCGTCCTCAAGCTCAAATTCCTTGGTTCTATCAAACTTTATATTCTTTACTACCACTATATCTTTTCTTGCCGGATCGTATCCTATAGCACCTTTAACTATTTCTTCAAACTTTTTCATCTCCTCAG
>JALXDB010000019.1 GCA_026990615.1 Spirochaetota bacterium | reverse complement strand
AAGATTTACTCTTTTACACATAATGATTAATGGATTTCTTGTCCTGATGGCACAGGGTCCTAAAAGGCTGCTTTTCATTTTTTAAAAATGTATCTCTTTAAAAAATTGTAAGTTTAAATTACCAGCATTTAGACATACAAGATTTTAATATTTATTAGAAGCAATGTAGAATTAAGGCCGATTTAGAGCTTTCAATTTTGATTTAAAAAATATATAATATTATTTTCAATACTATAAAAATGACGTATTAAAATACGTATTTAGCCCTATTAATAAAGGTAATACACAAAATTAAAATATATTTGACGGCGTTTCTTACTTATTAAGATTATGTAATTTTGTCTTATTTTGATCGTTTAAACGGTATATATGACATCGAAATCTGTGAAATTTTGATATATTTTTTTAGAAAAAGTTCATTTACACTTGACAAACGGATTTTTTTTGATAAAATATATGAAAACCATTACAATATCTATGTTTGTGATTTACTATTTGGTTTCTGGAGGCGGTTTTTAAAGTGTATCTACTGCTATTTATGCAGGTATTGAGAAATATTACATAAAAGTGCCGCTGTCCTGATCAAAAGAAATTTTGTAAAATCAATTACCAGTGTAAAAATCACCTTGTTTATGAAACTTTCGTAGGAAAATTGAGGTGATCTTTAAAATATAATATTTTTAAGTATTTTTGTTGGAGGATTTAGTTTGAAATACGGGTATAACGGGCGAATTTTGATAATTGATCTAGATAAATATTTTTATACTGAAAAGGAAATCGATTACAGAGAATATAGAGCAACCATGGGAGGTTCTAACCTTGCTGCTTTGTATTTAATTGATATGTTGAAAAAGGGAACAGACCCTCTAAGCAGGGAGAATATTATAATTTTTACAACAGGTGTATTAACAGGTGCACCGGTTCCAGGGGCTGCTATCTATTCCGTTGTATCAAAATCCCCCCTTACCCATAGGATACATGAAGCTCCTACTCCCGGTTATATGGGTGAGAAGATAAAGAAGGCAGGTTATGATATGGTAGCTATAACCGGCAAAGCGGAAAAACCTACCTCAATCTTTATCGACGATGGTAAGGTAAGCTTTTTCGATGCACAGAATATATGGGGACTTGAAACAAATACAGCTACTGATGAGATTCATAAGGAGTTAGGGGAGGATGTATCTGTTGGAGTAATAGGACCAGCGGGAGAAAACCTTGTTCTGTTTTCGTCGATTGTGAATGACTTTATTTTCAACACCAGCAGAGGTGGAATGGGAGCGGTTCTCGGTAGTAAGAATGTGAAAGCGCTTGTGGTAAGGGGCACTGGAGAAATTCCGATTTTCGATCCTGACACTTTAAAGTCCTTATCGGATAAATATAAAGAGCATTTTCTCGAAAATCCGGTTAGCAAAGGGCACTATGAAGGTGGCGGTGCGGCCGGATTTGTTGAGTGGCTTAGCAATGAGGGGTTAATGTCCGCAAGAAACGCCCGCCATACATCTTTTGATAAAGCGAAAAGTATTGATGGCAATAGAATAGTTGAAAAATATGGATACCAGAATGTTTCCTGTTCTAACTGCTATGGTGGATGCAAAAGAATTCTTAAAAAGGATATTGAGGGTATTGATAAAAGATTCGGAGCTCCGGAACTTGAAACCCTGGCTTCTATTGGTTGCGGGTCCGAACTGGATAATCTTGAAGATGTTTTAAAGGCATGTGAGCTTACGTCGAGATATGGGTTGGATGGCACTTCAACAGGTGCTGTGGTAGCTTTTGCCAACGAGTGCTATGAGAATGGATTGATTACAAAAGAACAGACAGGAGGATTAGAACTGGGTTTTGGCAATAGCAGAGCCGTTATAAGTCTTATCGATGTGATTGCCCGGCGTGAAAATATCGGTGACACTCTTGCACTGGGTGTTAAAAGAGCAGCGGATGTTATCGGTGGGGATGCTGTAAAATATGCTATGCATGTTAAGGGGCTTGAAATTAGCACCCATGATCCGAGGACAAAGGCGATGCTCGGGCTCGGATACGCCGTTAATCCAAATGGCCCTATTTATACTGCGGTAGAACATGATACAGATTTTGATTTTTCTGCACCAGATCTTTTCATGAACAAAGTAGGTCCACTTTGTGTTCTGGACAGGCTGGAGGCAACTGATCTGAGCCCAAAAAAAGTCAGGATGTTCTATCTCCTTCAGCCTGCGTTTAGCCTGCTCGACACAATAGGGGGGTGCATTTTCGCGTTCTCTCCTGTTAGATATTATGATTACAGGGATCTTGTTGCAATGGTGGATGCCATTACTGGATGGGAAACAAGTCTTTTTGAGCTGTTTAAAATCGGAGAAAAGAGACTTAACCTTTTTAGAGCCTTTAATATGAGAGAAGGATTTTCTCCACAGCAGGATAATTTGCCGGATAGATATTTTAATGAGATTGAAAAGGGCCCGAAAAAAGGGATTAAACTTGACAGAGATGGATTTGAAAAGGCCAAAAAGCTCTACTATAAGATGGCAGGATGGGATAAAAAAACAGGATGGCCCAGGTACGAAAAGCTTCTGGAATTGGATCTGGACTGGATAGAAGAGCTAAAAAAGTAAACAGACAAATTTAATTTTAAAGATTATAGAAATAAAGGTTGAGTTAGCGTATTTTTGTAAGGAGTTAAATTATAATTACCGGGGGATTTAAAATGGGAAATAATGGCTTTGTTTACAGGCTTGTTGGTAGTTTACCAAAGGTAGGAATTAGACCAACCATAGATGGAAG
>JALXDB010000018.1 GCA_026990615.1 Spirochaetota bacterium | reverse complement strand
CTTTCCTTATTAATAGTTTTCGCAGTAAAGTTCGAAGTAGGATTGTGGTTTTAAACAGGTCGGGCAGACTTTTGGCGGTTCTGTGCCTTCGTGTATTCTTCCGCAGTTTCTGCACTTCCAGTACACCTTATTATCACGCTTAAATACAAGACCGCCTTCCAGGTTTTTAATCAGAGCATTATACCTTTTTTCATGCCATACTTCAACTTCTGCAACAGCTCTAAATGCTGCTGCCACATCTTTGAACCCTTCCTTTTCTGCTACCTCTGCAAAAGAGGGATATATCTGGGAGTGTTCCATCTTTTCTCCGGCTGCGGCAGCTTTGAGGTTATCGAGTGTACTTCCAATTTTCCCTGCCGGGTAAGCTGCAGTAATCTCTACGTCTCCACCTTCAAGAAAGGAGAAAAACCTCTTTGCATGCTCTCTTTCATTTTCTGCAGTTTCCAGAAAGATGGCCGCTATCTGTTCATATCCCTCTTCTTTGGCTTTTTCAGCCGCAAAGGTGTATCTGTTTCTTGCCTGAGATTCCCCTGCAAATGCAGCAAGCAGGTTTTTCTCAGTTTGTGTTCCTTTTAAACTACCCATAAAACCTCCTTTAAGTGATTTATGTTATTCTTATAATTTTTTGTGACAGAACCACCAGTCAAAACATTCATATTTTTTAAGCCTCTCCTCTGCAGCCTTAACATCTGATGCAGGCGGAATAATAACCTCTTCTCCAACAAGTTCATTCTCCGGCCAATTTGCCGGTATGGCCACCCCATTTTTATCGGAAACCTGAAAACCTTTGATCATTCTGAGAATTTCATCCATATTCCTTCCAAGTTCCTGCGGGTAGTAGAGTATGGCTCTTATCACACCATCGGGATCAACGATAAAAACTGCTCTTACCGTGTTTGTCCCTTTTCCTGGGTGGATTAATCCAAGTTTTTTCGATACATTCCCGGTGTCATCGGCTATAATTGGAAACTGGATATCTACTTTGAGGTTCTCTTTGATCCATTCGACCCATTTTATGTGTGAAAATACCTGATCGATACTTAGTCCGATGAGTTCGCAGTTTAACTTTTTAAACTCATCGTACCTTTTCTGAAAGGCTACGAATTCTGTAGTACACACAGGTGTAAAATCGGCCGGATGGCTGAAAAATACAAACCACTTTCCTTTAAAATCCTGCGGTAATTTACGCGCACCGTGGGTTGTTTGTACTTCCAGTTCAGGGAACTTTTCCCCTATCAGGGGAATTCTTGTCTCATCCATTTTTCTATACCTCCTGATATATTTATTAATATTTTAATTAGCTTTTCCATAGCAGATGAACGCTGCAGTATTCTCTTGCTGAAAGTTCTTCACCCTTAACCGGGAAGAATGCCTCAGGTTTATCTCCGGGTTGTAGGAACTTTTTATAGCTGATTCCATCTGCTGTAAGCTCAATCCATTCAATGTAGTGTTCTTTTTCCATTGGATGCGGAACCGAACCCACCTTAACAAGTATTCCATCATCCTTTTTTTCAATTACTGGTACATGTTTTTCAGTGGCAGAGTCCGCTGTTTTTTCTTCCATTAATTGCATTGGCTGTCCGCAGCATACAAGCTGACCGGAACCCGAATGAAGCACCTCTACAATATTACCGCATACATTGCATTTGTATACCTGTTTTACCTGTGTCATAAAAACCTCCTATTAAATTAAATTTATAGATTTGTGTTTTTCAGCGACTGTATCAGCTAACTTTTCCAGAGCATTAAAATCTTTTTCTTTTGGAAATCCTTTTGCCAGAACCGGAGGTATTATCTCCGGTTTGAAATTGGTTATTAACCCTGAAATCTGGTCAACCAATTTTGTTCCCCATCCGTAGCTTCCAATGATGGAAACAAACTTTACTTTGGGCCTTAACGCATTCACAAGATATCCTGCATATATTATAGTTGGATGTGTACCCACAAGCAGGGCAGGTGCACCGATAATCAATGTTGCTGCATCCACCAGGCTGATTGCAATCTCTCCAATGTCGGCATTTACAAGGTTAAATGGTCTTACTTCAATCCCTCTCTCTATGAGTTTATCGATAAGAAAATTAACCATAACTTCTGTGCTGTGGTGCATAGAGATGTAGGGAAGTACAACCATGTTTTTTACTTTATCGCTTATCCATTCTCTGTAGGCATTCAGGATAAAATCCGGATTTTTATACACCTCTCCGTGGCTTGGGGCTATGTACTTTAGTTTCAGTGTTTCAATTTTTTTCATATGATTGACAATATTGTTCCTAAAGGGCATCATTATTTCAGCATAGTACCTCTTTGCATCGTAGTATGTTTTTCTTTCATCTTTTACAAAAAGTGAGCTGGATGCATTATGGGAACCGAATAGATCACATGGAAAAAGTATTTCTTCTTCGATTAAGTATGTCAACATGGTTTCGGGCCAGTGAACCCATGGGGCAAATATAAACTTTAGGGTTTTGTCGCCGAGGGAGAGAGTATCACCATCTTTTATTGTTATAAACTTTTCATCTTCAATTAAAAGGTGGTCTTTTAAGATGTTTTTACACTTTTCATTGGCAACGACCCTTGATTCGGGGTACATTTTTAAAATGTCCGGTATACACCCGGAATGGTCCTGTTCCGCATGGTTTGAAATGACATAGTCTATCTTCTTAACATTCAATGCTTTAAGATTGTTCAAGAATATATCTTTTTTTGCCGGTTCAACAGAATCTATCAGGGCGGTTTTTTCGCTACCAAATATTATATATGAATTGTAGCTGGTATCATCTGGT
>JALXDB010000017.1 GCA_026990615.1 Spirochaetota bacterium | reverse complement strand
AATTTAAGCAGAGATAGTCTATTATTAGCGGCCGTCGTAAAGTGGTATTACCTCAGCCTTCCAAGCTGAAGTCGTGGGTTCGATTCCCATCGGCCGCTCATTTTTTTTCTTTTTAATCTCCTACTTCTTTAAAAAATCGAATATTTATATATTTAAAAGCTTTAGACACAATTCGGAGTTGACGTATCTATTGTTACCTTCTTGTATAAAATGTCAATTTTCATTTTTAAATTAGATACGCGATAATAATAGAGGATAATAATAGCAGGGTATTAATTTTATTTATAATTCGTTTTTCATAGATAAGCCCCTGTTTTGCTCAATATTTAGTCTGCATTACCGAAAGGGTAGCAGAACCTCCTATTTTGTATAAAATCCGTATGGATGAATCTTAATTTTATTATAGCTACAGAGCCATTTATATTTTGTACCCCTGCATCTGAATATTTCTGTTTTTCCCCTGCTTATAGACTCGCCTCCATACTGTTTCGGATTCAGGTTTAATAGCTTGACAATAATAATTTATGGATTAATATAATAACAATTGTAAAAAATAAAATTATAGGAGGTAGATATGAAAAGAAAAGTACTGGTAGTTTTTCTCACTATGATATTTCTTTTTGCGGCTACAGGATTTCTTTTAGCTGGCGGTTCAAAGGCGGAGAAAAAGTCAGAGAAGAAAGCCGGCGAAGTTGAAAAGAAGGCAGAAAAAAAAGAAGAGGCTGCCGCACCGGCAAAGAAAGAAGTTAAAAATCCGGATACAATCATATATGCCAGATATGGAACAATTCAGAGCCTTGATCCTCACAGAGGCTATGATACTTCTTCAAACGAGGCGATAATGAACATGTACGATACATTGATCGCCTATAAGGGGAGTTCAACAAATGAGTTTGTTCCGGTAATAGCTGAAAAAGTACCATCCGTCGAAAATGGACTCATTAAAGATGGAGGTAAGACCTATATTTTCCCGATTAGAAAAGGTATAAAGTTCTGGGATGGAACAGAGCTAACTCCTGAAGATGTAGAATACTCCTTTGAGAGAGCACTGGTTACCGATCAGGATGGAGGCGCTGTATGGATGCTGTATGAGCCTCTTCTTGGAGTACCGAGTTCCAGAGATGGAAAGGGGAATATAGTTGTTAAGTTTGAGGACATAGATAAGGCTGTTGAAGTTGACGGCCAAAACGTTGTGTTTCATCTAAAGAATCCATATCCTCCATTTTTGTCTATTCTGGCTCAGACATGGTCGTCGATTCTTTCGAAGAAATTTATGATTGCGAATGGTGCATGGGATGGAACGGCCGAAAACTGGAAGAAGTTCAATAACCCGAAGCAGGGTACGGAAGCCCTGTACAACAAGGCAATGGGAACAGGTCCGTATAAACTTGTAAAATGGGAGCCCGGTGTTGAGATCTCCTTTGTCAGAAACGACAACTATTTCAGAGGACCTGCAAGTGTTAAGAATGTCATTATCAAGATTGTCGATGAATGGACAACAAGGAAATTGATGTTTACGGCCGGTGATGCAGACATAGTACAGGTGGATACCCAGTACTGGCCGGATATGGAGAAGCTGCCCGGAATAAAAATAGCGAAGGACCTGCCCACACTCTCAAACAGGGCGTTTTTCTTCAACTTCAAAATAAATACAGAGGGGAATCAGGATGTATGGAGTGGCAAGCTCGACGGCAATGGAATCCCATCTGACTTTTTCAGTGATATAAATATCAGAAAGGCTTTTGCCTATTCCTTTGACTATGATAGCTATATAAAAGACGCCTATCTGGGATTCGGCTTTCAGCCGGCTAGCCCCATTGTTAAAGGCCTTCCTTTCTACGATCCGAATGCACCCAAGTATCATTTTGATCTGCAGAAGGCTAAGGAGTATTTTCAGAAAGCCTGGGACGGCAAGGTATGGGATAAGGGTTTCAAGATGACCATTATGTACAATACGGGCAATGAAGCAAGGCAGATTGCCTGCCAGATGATTGAAGAGGCAGTTGAATCTCTGAATCCCAAATTCCAGATTGAGATAAGAAATGTAGACTGGGGCAACTACCTTAACCTTATGATAGGGAGAAAACTTACAATGTTTCTTATAGGATGGGTAGCCGATTTTCCTGACCCGCACAACTTTGTATTTCCGTATATGCATTCCCATGGTGATTTTGCTAAATGGCAGAGCTACAGTAATCCCGAAGCCGATAAATTGATAGAAGAGGGAATCAGAACCCTCGATCCAAAAAAGAGAGCCCAGATTTACCACCAGCTTGACAGGATATATTACGAGGACGTACCGAGTTTCCAGCTTGTTCAGTCGGTGGAGAGGCATCATATGAGAGACTGGCTGTCCGGATACTACTGGAATCCAATGCGCGACGTCATGGAGTACTTTTACATGTACAAAAAAGGATATTAAACTGATATCTAAAAAGGGCGGCTTTTTAAGAGCTGCCCTTTTTATTTTTATCTTTATTAAATTGAAAAAGTTTTTCAGGTTAATTATAATATGCAGAGACCTGGTCGTAAATATATGAAATTACAAATCAAGCAAGCATAATTAGGGTATATTACATCAATTTTGAGATTATTTTATTAATTCCATAACTCATTGATCCGGGGTTTCATTAAATGTTCAATGCAATACATAAATATTTTATGGCTTATATGTTAAGGGTAATCGGCAGATGAACTTTTTAAACTATGTTATACGAAGGCTTCTTCTACTTATTGTGGTTTTGATAGGTGTGACTCTAATAATTTTTGCACTTTTGAGTCTTTTTTCT
>JALXDB010000016.1 GCA_026990615.1 Spirochaetota bacterium | reverse complement strand
GTACAGGTCTAAAGAATTATTTTCGGTATATATTTTTACATAGAGGTTTTTTAGTACATGGTGGTAAAGCTCTATGTTTCATATTTTTGATACAGGTAATTAGAGCTTCCATTTGACTTGTAATTAAGAGAATTTTCAAAATGACAGTGTTAGATGTTTTTTGTGAGAGGTTAAAAAAATTACCTCTGGCTATTCTGGGATAAACTGTTCACCGCGAGTCTGTATAATGCGCAGTGCGATTTTGTACGATCATTTTATATTATGATAAATAATTATGCAAAGCTAAAGGAAAAATGAAAAACAAAAAAACAGTTGCAATTATTGCAACACTTGATACAAAGGGAGAGGATGTACTTTTCTTGATGAATTTGCTGCATGGATATGGACACGGGACTTTTATTGTGGATGTTGGTTCCAGAGGCCAGAATCTGATAAAGCCGGATGTAGATGCAGTTGAGATAGCAAAAAGAGCCGGAAAAAAATGGAGTTATCCAATCGTAGTTGAAAGACGGGAGCTGGTAGAAACAATGGGGATGGGAATTGAGAAAATTTTTCCAGAGCTCTATGAAAAAGGTTATTTCGAAGCAGTAATTTCAATTGGCGGTTTACAAAATACAACGATCGCTGTAAGGGCAATGAAAACCCTCCCAATAGGTGTTCCAAAGATAATGGTTTCAACGATGGCAAGTGGAAAAAGGCCTTTTGAACTCATTGTAGGATATTCCGATATTGTTCCTTTTCCTTCACTTGCAGATTTTTCCGGTGGCAACATTGTTTCAGACAATGTGTTGAGAAATGCTGCTGCTGCGATATCCGGGATGGTAGAAAGAGCGGGAAAGCCCCTTTCGGTGCCGGAAGAAACTGTGATTGGTCTAACAACTATGGGAGTTATCAACAGAGGTACAGAGGAAGTTGTAAAATTACTGAAAGGAAAAGGATACCAGGTTGTCTGTTTTCATTCAACAGGAGTTGGTGGGAAGTTAATGGATAAGTTGATTAAAGAAGAAATTATAAAGGCAGCTTTAGAGCTTTCACTGCACGAGATTGTGGCGGAGTTGTTTGGGGGCTACGCATCTGGTGCACAAAATAGATTGGTAGCCGCATGTGAGAAGGGAATCCCACAGGTAATTGTTCCAGGTGGGTGTGATTTTATAGATTTTACGGTATCGGAAATAGATGAAGAGATGTTCAGGAGAAAACATGTATACCATAACCAGGAAATTGTTCATCTAAAACTATATAAAGATGAAATAGTAAAGGTGGCTGATCTCATTGTTTCTCGATTAAATAATGCCAGGGGACCGGTTACTGTAGTGATCCCACTTAGAGGTTTTAGGGAAAATGCTGAGGAAGGTGGTGCACTGTACGACCCAGACGTTGATTATGCATTGATAAAAACTTTTGAGAGTAAACTTAAGAACAGTATAAAGATTGTAAAAGTGGATGCAAATATAAATGATAAAAGTTTTGCTGCTGTGGTATCAGATGAAATGCAAAAATTGCTGGAATGAGTTCAAGCAACTTTAGACGATTAAGGTAGAAAGTATGAATCTTGATAAAGAACATCTACTGGTCAGGTGTGTTTATCTTTACTATCATGACAGGCTTAATATAAAAGAGATTGCTGAGAGGTTGAGCATATCAAGATTTAAGGTTTCGAGATACATAAAGCAGGCTGAAGAAAAGGGGTATGTACAGTTCAGGTTTAACTTCCCCGCAGATCAGTATGATATTCTTGCGACCAAAATCGAGGAAAAGTATTCGATTGAGAGCGTTATTATTGTACCGGTTATTCCCGATATGGATGTGAACATGATAAGAAAATCGGTGGGGCAGAAGGGGGCCGAGATTTTCAAAAGAGTTAAAGAGGATTCATCCATTGGAATAACATGGGGAAGAACAATCGCAAAAATGGTTGAAGATCTACCTCCTTTTGTTGTGAAACTCAATAGAATTACCGAGCTCACAGGTGGATACGGTATGATCGACACCAGTGTTTCATCAAGTTCTCTGGCCCCGATTCTGGCAAAAAAAACAAGGTCTTCGTGCTTTCAGATTCACGCCCCGATTCTGGCAAGCAGCGAAGAAGTGGCAAAGAGCATTCTGAAAGAAGATTCTATTAAAAGAACTTTAGAACTTGCAGCAAAAAGCGATATAGCTTTTTTTGGGGCTGCTTCCGTTTCTAAGGATTCGATGTTTTATAATTCGCAGATAATGACCGAGGAAGAATTGATTAATCTTTACAAGATGGGAGTCAGGGGTTCTGTTATAGGAAGATTTTTTGATCAGAATGGTAAAGAGGTTGATACCGAGTATAAAAGAAGAGCTATTTCTATACCCTGGGAGATATTCTTAAATATTCCGGAAAGGGTAGCTCTGGTGTCCGGCCGAGGTAAGTTAGAGTGCTTAAAAGGATTATTAAGGGGTAGATTAGCCACAACTCTTATTGTTGATAGTTTTATTGCAACGGAACTTATGAACAGCGAGCCCGATCTGAGGGTGTAAAGGATTCTATATAATAATGTTTTTATGGTCTGGAAAATAGGATAAAGACCAGTCGGAAAAATAATTACCATTAATATAAAATTAAGTTTTATGGAGATAAAATGATCGATTACAGCAAATTAAAAAATGATATGAAGAAAGCTGCGAGAAGGGCATTTAATATAAGTTTGCAGTCCGGTGACGGTGGGAATCTAAGTGTAAGAATACCGGAGAAGGAACTTCTGCTTATAAAGGCATCGGAATGTTCATTTGGCGATATGGAAGATGAAAATATAGTTCTCGTGGATTTTAAA
>JALXDB010000015.1 GCA_026990615.1 Spirochaetota bacterium | reverse complement strand
CCAGAATATCATAAACAAACTCAGATAAATTATTGGAGATAAAAATTATTGAAGTTGATCCTACATGTTATAAAAACATCAAAATATTCTTATATCATCAAGTCAATACCAAATTTCCAATTTTAATTCAAATATAAATAATATCATGTTTTATATACTACAAAATTATTATAAAATGGTGCGTAATTCATTAAATATAATTACCTAGGGACTCCTTTTTTCGACCTATTAAATTAAGGGTGCTTAAAAATATCAACATCAATATCAAGCTCCTTTATCATATCCTGAAGCTGCCTCCTATCCAGTCCTGCATCCCTTGCGCTTGCACTAATGTTGCCACTATGTTTTACGAGCAACTTTTCAATAAAGATTTTTGTAATCTCATCCCTCTTTGACTTTATCATCTTTGATTTATACTCCTTAAACTCTTCCCACGTGTCTGGAATATCATCCGTGATATTTGCTTCTTTTAAAGACAGGGCATCATGATTCTCTCTGTAGTTAAAAGTCTCGCCATCGAAAATCAGATCCTCGATTGCACCGTTATCCGATGCAAAAAGCAGTGATCTCTCAATAACGTTTTTTAGCTCCCTTACATTTCCCGGCCAGTTGTACTCAAGTAATTTTAATTTTGCCCCAGGGGTAAAAAACAGCTTTTCCTTTTTCATCTTTAAAAAGTATTCAGCTATGGGCAGGATATCACATTTTCTTTCCCTCAAAGGAGGAATATAGATGGGAATAACAGCTATTCTGTAGAATAGGTCCCGCCTGAATTCTCCCCTATCAACCATAACTCTGAGATTTCTGTTTGTTGCCGTAATAATATTCAGGTCTATTCTCTTTTTCTCATTGCTTCCGATTGGATAGTACTCGGGTAATTCAATAATATGAAGAAGTTTGGCCTGCAGGTCCAGAGGCATCTCCCCGATCTCATCTAAAAATAGGGTACCCCCGTGAGAGAGAGCTATTTTCCCTTCATAATCCCTGTTTGCACCTGTAAAGGCACCCTTTTTAAATCCAAACAGTTCGCTTTCAAGAATATCTCTCGGTATTGAAGCGCAGTTAATTTTAACAAAAGGCCCTTTTCTTCCGGACTCTTCATGGATATATCTTGCAACAAGCTCTTTTCCCGTACCTGTTTCACCGACTATAAGTATTGGCAGCTTGGATTTCGCAGCCTTTTTAACAATTGCCAGGGCTTTTAAGGTTTCGGGATCTCTTGTTATAAACTCAAGCCCTTCGTTTTGTATTGTAACCCTGACAATCCCCTCCTTTACAGTTTCCGCCTTCAGCACACCGGCATATGAGAGTGCTCTCCCTATTGACTGCACCATATTCTCTATCTTTATTGGCTTTGTAATATAATCAAAGGCGCCTTTCTTCATTGTTTCAACGGCATGTTCTATAGTCCCATACCCTGTAAATATTATAAAAGGAATGTCCGAAAACTTTTTCTTAACCTTCTGCATAAACTCTATACCATCAATACCGGGAAGTTTAACATCAGCCACAATAATATCGGGCTTTCTCTGCTGGATCCTCGTATAGGCTGATTCAGCATCAGGAAAAAGCTCTAAATCATACATCTTTGATAGATTAATCTTAAAGATATCCCTCATCTTCTTTTCGTCTTCGACTATATAAACTACAGGCCTGCGATTCATTTTAGCTCTGTCCTTTTAGAGTATTTTAAAAGCAATCATAAAATGTAATTTTAAAAAAGGCTCCCCTTCCCCTGTCTACGAGTTCTATTCTTCCGTAGAGTGATTCTACAAGACGCTTTGTAACAGTTAGACCGAGACCGCTCCCCTTCTTTTTTGTTGTAAAGAACGGCTCGAATATCTTTTCCCTGATTTCAACCGGTATACCGGGTCCTGTATCTTCAACCCCTATCTCAAGTTCATTGCTCTTTCTTACCACGTGAATAATTATCCTTCCGCTTTTTTTAATAGCCTCAATCGAGTTTAAAATTAGGTTGAGCAGAATCTGAAAAAGCATATTTTCATCAAGGTTCACCACCATATCCCTATCGGCGTCAAGCTCCAGCTCAATATCAGCATCTCTCAACCTGTATTTTAAAAAATCTCTGAGCCTTTCAAGAACTCTGTATAGGTTAAATTTGCGAACCTCTACTTTTTTAACAAAGTTGATGCTCAAAAGGCGGTTTACCAGGATGTTCATTCGATCAACCTCATCCTGAATATAACCCAGCATCATTTTCTTTTCTTTTTCAGAAATATCCGCATTAATCAGAGTTTCTACCGAAGTAGATATTATAGACAGAGGATTTCTAATTTCATGGGCAATTTCAGATGCCATCTCCCCGATAACCATAAATTGCTCCATCCTGTACTGGTGGCGCTCAAGCTCCTTTTCAGCTTCATATACTCTACATCGTGCAATCAACGAGGGCAACAACACTTTGAGAAAATTCAATGAGGCAATATCGTCATAACTCCACCTTCTAAAAAGATTCGGTCTAGGTAGAAGTAAAATGCTGATAATCTGATCTTCTCTGAAAATTGGCATTATCAAATCAAATCCCCCGAGATAGATACTCTTTATTATTTCTCTGTTGTTTAAATGAATCAGCAGCTCTTCTATTGTTACACCTCTTCTAAAAACTTTCAGCTTTTGTACCAATTCATGATCTTCTCTTAAATTCAAAGAGACTGAATCTGCTCCAATACAACTAAAAAGTCCTGTAGACCTGTCCTTCAGCAAAAAAACAAAAGAATCTATCTTAAAATAATCCTTTAAAATTCCTGTTAATCTATTATACAGATCTTCAAGAGATGTTGCATAGGAAAGCGACTCAAGTGCTTCAATTTCTATGGGTTTTAAAATATTAGATACAATAGGCTGCCTTAAAGCCGGTCTAAAAAACCTGACAATACTCATCACAACCAGGTACAGTATAAAAACTTCAAGAACAAAAGTAATGGTTTCAGGCATTAGTAAAAACTCTGCTATTCTCTTCTGATTCCTCACTATTAGATAGACATATATAAAGACAAGTGCAGCAATCAAAGCAGGGTAAAAGAAGACACCATAGATAAAACGCCTTATATCGATTAAATGAAACCTGAAAATCAGTATCACAAGAAAAAATGTAAAGGCTACAATAATGAAGCCCAACCACGGGAATGGTATATAGAAAAAATAGTTAATAATACTTACAATTGAAAGGAAGAATGCAAGGGGCAACCCAAAAATTATCAGCAGTTGAACTGTTCTTCTCTCATAGGGGATAGCATCGCATCTGAAACATATTATAAAATTCCTGACAGCAAGGATTAAAAGAATCAGTGTATAGAAAGTCAGAAATGAGTAGGAAATCAAAGAGACAAGGGGCATATTTTCAAACGAAAGGTAGAGCAACCTATTCAAAACTTTAGATTGATTTAAAGCATCTGACCTCGGAAATGTAAATACGATAATCACCGCTAAAAGAAGATCAAGCATATACAAAAAGTAAAGCCTCCCCTTTTTGACCTCACGTTTAACAGGATAGTATAGTGACAGTGTATAAAGGGAAGTCGGGAAAAAAGATATACCCAGCGAGCCTATTATAATCGATGGATAAATATAGTTCTCATTTTCATTAATCCTCAAAAATAGAAAAAGAGAAATCTCTATTAATACAAGGCATAATACTATAATGGCAAGTATTCTGTTAAGATAGCTCTTTGCATTATATGTCCATACTGTGTATCCAATTATAAGTGACAGCAGGATAATAATAGTTTGAATATGTGAATAATTAATATTCATAATGTTTATTGTGTTTATTTGGTTTATTCAATTAAACACCAAATTATCAAAAATTTTAACAATTTTGTAGAAAAATTTGAAAGCTAAAATCGAATAGTTTAACCTTTTATTTAACATTTTTAAAAAGGGGGCCTTAATGAAACTATCAAAAAAATCTGCATTATTCCTAATTGTAATTATTATTAGTATCATCCTTCTTGCGGGCTGCGGCTTAAAATCCTCTGATGCGGATATTGGAAAAATTGTACACATACTCGGGGTACTAAATGATAACATTATGAGGTCTCTATCAGGCCAAAAAGTGATTGATAATAACGTTGACAAAATATGGGTAGCACCCATTGGCGACGGTGATCCATACAACATGCCATATGGTATGAAGTATGCTGAACTTATAGATATAAACGCTGACGGATCATTTTCAGTTTCTGTAGATACCGGGATAAGCGAAAACTGGGTGTTGCTGCTTATCGATTCCACACAATCGGATAAAAAAGATCAGGTAGTGGGTTATGTAACTATGGGAACGGGCGATGATAATCTTTTGAAACTGCCCGTATCCGAAGCATCGGGTGATGAAATAAACCTGGGAGCCATGGATACACAGGCAGACTCGGATGAAATAAAGTCTTCAAATAGTGAAGAAGAAAACGCGGACCAGTTTACATTAACCGTTGATCAGTTAAAGAAAATTGCTCAGACAGATGATATGCTGAAGTTTATAAAAAATCTGTACATTAACTACGATAAAGCTAACGATATCTGGTACACTGTACTTCCGGAGTTTACCTTCAGGGATTCCCTGGATATGATTGAAAACCGGTGGGCAAATCCCGGTGACATTGTAAACAATCCATATTTTACCTCTCTTGGAAGCATGCTGTTTAAAACCAATGATCCGGCCTTTACTGGAATGGACCTCTCCGTTTACAGCAACAACGCTGATATACCCATAACTCTGACTCCCCCCGATACCGTTCAAATGGAAAACTTCGATGACAGTTCTCAAACAACCACATACGATAATACAACCCCAATTTATTTAGATGGTAACTCAGATCCAACCATAGAGTACGGTACATTCAGATTTATGCTGGCATATTTTTCTGTTCATATAAATGGCAATCCTGGATTTCCTCCCGGCTTCTGGGCGCTTAACAAAGATGGCACTCCGTATGCTTACTACGATATAAATTCAACTTATTCAGAGGATGCAAATGGTTACCCGAAGATATTTGTCCCGGTTTTAAAGGCAAACGTAGATGATAACAATATAATCACCTCAATTAATATTAAATGGTACGTTTATGATCCAACATCCGATCCTCCATATACAGAGATTACGGGTGACGACCCGGTGCTTCAAAGCTCCATCCTGCACACTGAGAACAACGCCATTACAATTACAATCTGGAGTTCAGATGAAAATGTTGATGATGAATATATACGATCGATTGTTCCGGAGGATACAGTGGTAACACCCACCGGGGAATGGAACTACAACTGGCAGACCCCGGACCAGAACAGCATATCGGGAATTACCATAGGAATCATCAATAATGGAATGAGCTACTCATTCAGCTGGATCAATAGATCCAGGCTGGGTTCATAAAGGCATGACCAGTAAAATTACTTATGGAGATTTTTAATGCAGGGCCCGGGCATTAGGAATCAGTTTAGAAATATTCCTTCATGTGTAAATCTAATGCCGGGTCCTTTAACTACTACAAGCAGAAATTACACTGTTTCAGGTACCAGCACCAACCTCTTCTATAATACTCTTACCATACTTTTTATCTGCTACGAAAGCTACAGCTTTTTCACCTTCAACATTGGCTGCATTGACCGCTTCTTTTTCCATGGTCGCCTTTTCATTAAGCTCTTCAATATATTTAATCTTATCCATCTCTTCTTTAAGCTTTTTATAGACAAGACATCCAGGGTCACCCCCCAGTATGTCTCCGTAGGCATATGCCCTTGCCCTGCATCCACCGCAGATATACCTGTATTTGGGGCAGTTGAAGTGGTAATTCTCCCTGTCAGAAAGAGCCCACATGAGGTCCGATTCCCTCCATATATCTATCAATCTCTTTTCCCTTACATTGCCAACTATCACATCCGGCATAAATACACACGGACTGACCAGGCCGTTTGGCTGAACTGCAGCATACACTCTACCTGCACCGCATCCACCTGCATATTTAATAACACCGCTAATAACAGTTCCACTATCCGCAGAGTAATGAAACAACCCGGCTGACCTGCCTCCCGACCTGTCGTATATTATCCTCGCAAACTCCGGCGACGTGCTTATAATATTAAGCCCTGTTTCTTTTCTCCTTTCAAACCAATCGTACAGGAGATTCAAAAGGTCCTCTCTCTCCTCGGGTGAAAGGTCCTGCTCATAATCCTCTTTTCCCCTTCCGGTGGGAATAAAATTGTAATGGGTAAAAGAGTTTACACCCAATTCAACGGCGAGCTTTAAAACATCCTCCACCTCATGATAATTCCTTTTTGTTACAACCATGTTGATTCCCACATTCAAATACGGATTGGCTACAAGATTCTCTATACCTCTTATTGTCCTGTTAAAGTTTCCGTGCCCCCTTATATAGTCATGGGATTCAGGTGTCGCACCGTCCAGGCTTACAAACACATTTTTTGCTCCAAAATCTGCTAATTTTTCAACCAGTTTCCTATCCTCCAGAAGAGTTCCATTTGTAGCAATACTGATATGCAGGAATCTGCTGGCATACTTAAGCACATCCCAGAAATGGGGACCTAATATAGGCTCTCCTCCTGAAAAGGCCAGAAAAGCTGTACCCGCTTCAACCATTTGATTGATGAGGTCTATCTTCTCCTCGAGTGTTAGTTCATCGGGGAGCGGCCTTCCAGCAGACTGATAACAGTATCTGCACCTTAAATTGCACACATTGGTGTAATTCCAGACAATCAATGCCGGTCCGTACATCCTGAACGGCTGGGACAAACCATTATAGGCTAACGTTTTTAAAATATTATCTATAGTTTGAAGATTATGCCTCTGAGAAAAAAATCCTTTCTTTATTTCCTTTGTAACTCCCATCTTTTTCATAGCTATTCCGAGAACAATTCTTAAAGGCATGCTCATGAGAGAGGGTAGCTTAAATTTTTCATCCTCAAAGGTGAAAAGATTTTTAACGTGTCTCTTGCCCTTTCCCGCATAGTACTTTGCCAGAGACCTAACAACACGCGTATTCATCACTTTTTCAAGCTCCATATCACCCACCTCCTTTCGAAAAAATTAAAGCAAAAGATATGCCAACCACTACTTACGTGTAATTATCTATATTATAAGGAATTATGATTGATCATATTTACAATAGATATCTGTACTGCGATAAATTTCATCGCAGTTTTTGACCTATCTTCAAAATCTTTAAACCGTAGATAATTTTGAAAAACCCTTTAAAACCCACTATACTTTGGTTTGATAAAATCAACCCAAAGAAAGAGGTAAAAGATAAACCGTTATGAAAAAGATTTTTTTACTTTTTGTAATTTGCTTTTCCTTAATTGCCGTCAATCTTCAGGCTATAACCGTAGTCGACAGCCCTTTAAACAGGGCATTAATGAAAATCTTCCCCGAACTTAAGCAGGGATACATCGATCTAAACAACAACGGAAAACCGGACCAGAACGATGAACTAAACGAATACATCCCCGAAACTGTTGTGAAGGACAACCTGCTCCAGGGAAAGGAAGTCTTGGATTTTATCATCAACTACTACATGTTTCTGCCACTCGATAAAGTTAGAAGAGTTAAAGAGATCCTCGACAGGCCACAGGGGGTAATTTCAGAGATTGTTGCCCTGCAGTATAGGATAAAAATTTACGAGATTGAAAAACGCAGGGAGGAAATGCAAAAACTGGGGAAAAGAGTCACAACATCTTCTGAGCAGCAGAAAACAGAGGAAAAGCTGAAGGAACTCATAACTGTAATGATAAATTCGTACAAAAAAGAAGGTAAAAGCAGCGAAGAACAGCTTATAAATGCAAGAAAGGAGTTCTTAAAGATAATAAATGAGGGATTTAATATTCCTTCGGATATTAGCCGTGAGAATAAAAATATCCTTACAAGTATAATGATAAATAGAATACTGAATGCAAAAAAGACAAAAGAGGAAGACCCCGAAGTAGTTACAGCAATTAACGTTGTCGGAAAACTAAAACAGGACTTCGCCGTAAGCTACCTGATGGATTTTCTATCAGAAGTAAAGTACAAAAAATACGTAATACGTGCCCTTGGAGAAATTGGAAACTCCATAGCCACTAAAAGACTTCTAAGGGAGCTTCAGAAAGAGCAACCGATAGAGATAAAACTCGAAATCATCAGAGCACTTGGAAATATAGGCAATAAAAAAGTTGTTGATAAATTGAAGGAGATGCTCTCCTCAAAGGATGAGATGCAGAACATAAAAGTAAAAAAAGAGGTCCTCTTCGCCCTTTCAAATGCCTCGGAAAAGTATCAGGACCCAACTCTTGTACCTCTATTCTCTAAATACCTGAAATCCGAAGATTCGTATTTCAGAATGATTGCAATTAGGGGTCTTGCAAACCTTAATGCCTTCAACGCTGTAAACGAGTTAAACGCCCTTTTAAAAAAAGAGACAGACCCGCCAATCCAGCTTGAACTGATAAGGGCCATTCATAAACTCAAAGCCCCGAACTATATAAACACCTTCGGATACCTTCTGAAGAAAAAGGACCTGGATCCGGAAGTTAGAAAGGCAATTCTTCGAATCTATGCAGATGAGCCAAGAACAGAGCTTGTTATGGGTAAGTTAATAGAACATATCGGGTATCCCGATGAATCTATCCAGCAGGTTGCAAAACAGGCCATTTTAAATCAGAGCAAGAAAAATCCAAAAGCCGTTGCAACCGCAGTAAGCAACGTGCTGATGCGCAGCAAAGACAAGAATGTTTTGATTAACGGCTCGGAGATTCTCAGTCAGATAAAAGATCCTGTGGCGATTCCAACCTTTCTGTACCTTCTTAAAAGCGACTACAAAAGGGTGAGAGAAAATGCCACATGGGGAATCTATAAGCTCGGCAAGATAGACAACATCACCATTGTTTCAGAGCTCCTGCAAATCGCCACCAATGAATCCCAGCCAATCTCCGTAAGAACCAACGCCATCAGGGCGCTTGGAGAAATAGGCTATTCAAATTCAAGATACGATGTTGTCGGATCGTTGTTAAACATAATAAAGCTACAGGATGAAAAGTACACAATGATGAGGTTCTTTGCAATTCGGTCTATTGGAAAGCTCAAGACAAACAACAGGAAGGTTTACTCTTTTCTATCCCGGCTTCTTCTAAGCGAACAGAACAGACAGATAAAAAGAGAAATTATCCACACTTTAAACATGCTTGGCAATAACTCTCAGGAGATAGTAAAGGCTCTAACAAAGGCCTTCAACAATGAAGAGAACAGGAGTCTTCAGATAGATATTTTGATGGCAATGGGAGATATCGGAACAGAAAAAGTTGTGCCTTTGGCCAAAGCCTTTCTTGAAGATAAAAATAAT
>JALXDB010000014.1 GCA_026990615.1 Spirochaetota bacterium | reverse complement strand
AATCAACAGGGGATAATCCAAATGATTTATGGGATAAGAGGGATCTCCTTGTCGAGAAACTGTCCGGCCTTGTGGATATTCAGATTGGAAGGAGTGACAGGGATGAATTTATAGTTTATATAAACGGACATCATCTTGTTCAGGGAAAGCATTTTGAAGCTCTTAAACTTGTTAAGGATCCTAAGAACGAAGGTTATTCAAATATAGTATGGAGCAGAAGCGGGGAAACTCTCAAGGTAAACTCGGGTGAATTAAAGGCCCTTCTTGATGCAAGAGATGTGGAGGTCAAAAATCAGATTGAATCCCTCGATATTTTCACTGCCAATCTTATGGATCTGGTTAACAGTATCCATAGAAGAGGGTTCGGTATCAATCTCAGAACCGGCCTGAACTTTTTTAAGGAATCTCCCATATCCGTTGATACTATGGGAAACTATGATTTAAATCAGGATGGGATCCTGGATTCAACAATGCTGTTTAGAATTACGGGGACGCAGAAGTTGAATCCTGACGATACGGTGGGTATCAACGGCACTATAACACTGAACAATGGAATTAAGGTTAACTATGTCAGCACGGATAGAGTATCCGATATTCTGGCCCGGGTCAACAATTCCGGTGCCGATGTAAAGATGTTTATCAATGATGATGGGAGGCTGGTAGTTAAATCCGATACTCCTCTTATGAGAATAGAGCACCTTGAGGATTCCGGAGATTTTCTTGTGAGATACTCTGGAGTATTGAGGGGAGGCGGAGCAAACGGAGCATTCGACTATGCATCGCCTAATATGAGTGCGAGAATTGCCGGTGATTATATGGTAACACAAAAGGTTCATCCCTCTTCATGGATAGCTATAGATGATCATATCAAGAATGAAGTGGAATCGATAGCTGCCAGCACAGGTGTAGATACTAATGGTGATGGAATACCCGATATAATGGATGGAGCAGGAAACGGAGACAATGCACTGAAGATTGCTGGTATTAGATTTGCAAAGGTTATGATAGGAAAGAGTCAAACTATAAATGAGTTTTATCAGGGATTGATTGCTGATATTGGATTAAAAGGAGAAACCTCCTCACGTGAGGTTAGCAACAGGAAGTTGATAGTGGAAAATCTGGAAAATCTAAGAAAGAGCATATCGGGTGTAAATATAGATGAAGAGCTTGTTAATATGGTTAAGTTTCAACATGGTTATGCTGCAGCGGCAAGATTTATATCGGAGATGAACAAAATGCTGGATATTATAATCAACAGAATGGTGTAGTTAAAGGAGAGGGAATATGTTTAGAGTCAGTTCAAATATGATGGGAGACAATCTAATAAATATCACAAATAGAAACAGCAGCAGGATGATTGAACTCCAGAGTAAGATCTCATCCGGAAAGAAAAATAGACTGCCCAGAGATAATCCTGTGGAGGTAAGCCATACGATTATGTACAAGCGAGCTCTATTTGAAATAGGACAGTATGAAAAGAATGTTGATGATGGAATATCAAGATTAAAGGTTGCTGATTCTGCTCTTGGTGAGGCCACGAATATACTTCAGAGAATCCGTGAACTTGGTGTGCAGGGAGCAAACGGAATATACACAAAGGAGGATAGAAAAAAGATAGCCGATGAGATAAATGAGCTTTTTGAAGAGCTGGTGAATATTGCAAACAGTAAATACAAGGGGAAGGCAATATTTGCCGGCAATGATACTCTTGAAGATCCCTTTAAGGTTCATAAAACTTACAATAAGTATGCCGGTAAGGAAATTATAGAGAGAGTAGACTACTATGGTGATATAGGAAACCAGAACAGAGAGATTGGCCAGGGAGATATCGTTTCGATTAATGCTCCGGGAAATGAGGTCTTCTGGGCGGAGAATTCAATTCTGTTCTCCTCCGTTGATGCCAGCAACTATATAGTGGCCAAAGATTCAAAAATAAGAATAAATGGTGTCGAAATTCAGCTGAAAGCGGGTGATAATATAGAGACTATTGTTACAAGGATAAACAATGCACCTGTTCCCGTAAGGGCATCTGTTAACAGGATGAACGGCGGCATTGTTCTGGAAACATCATCAGCAAGGGATATTTGGGTCGAGGATATTGGTGGAAGCACGGTAATGCAGGACCTCGGGGTTATTTCGGGCAAACTTCCCCCTAAAAATTTGTCGCCTACTGCCCGATACTTTGGAGGAACGGTTTTCGATATGGTTAAGCAGCTGAGAGATTCACTTTATAGAAATGATGTGGAAGATATTGGAACACGCGCTCTAGGCGGAATAGATCTTGCTCTTGACAATATACTCAAATACAGGGCAAAGCTCGGAGCAAGAGAAAACAGACTTGAAATGGTCAAGAAGACCCTTATTCAGGAGAAAACCGATTTTGAGGAGATACTATCAAAATCGGAAGATGTTGATATAGCAGAATCTATAACAAAGTTAAAAATGCTTGAACTGGCTCATCAGGCAGCTTTGGGGGTTTCGGCAAGAATAATTCAACCTACATTATTAGACTTTTTAAGATAAGGAGTAATAGATGAAAATCAAAACCAAGCCTTATGGAGAGATTGAGGTAAGTGAAAAACAAAGAATCTATTTTCCTGAAGGAATTATTGGATTTGAAGAAATTCAGTACTATTATTTGATTGACTCCAGGGAGGGACCATTTTACTGGCTACAGGCGGAGGATAATCCGGATCTCGCCTTTCTTCTTGTAAATCCCAGAATTTTTATGAACGACTACAGCTTAATGGTATCTGAGAAAGAACTCGAATCTATAGGAATTAAAAACAAAGAAGATATTCTTGATTTT
>JALXDB010000013.1 GCA_026990615.1 Spirochaetota bacterium | reverse complement strand
TAATAGAGGAGAGGAAAAGAGTTTTGTAGAAAGGGTAAGGTATCTTTCTTCTATGGGATATTCAAGGAAAGAGATAGCTTCAGCTCTTGGAATTACTCCAGCAGAGGTTGATTTTTTACTTTCCCTGAGTATTAGAAAAACTTGACATAAAATGAGATTTTGTTAAATTTCTACATAAGCCCGGGTGGTGGAACTGGTAGACACGCTAGCTTGAGGGGCTAGTGGCCGTTAGGCCGTGCGAGTTCAAGTCTCGCCTCGGGCAAAAGAATGACCCCCGGATTCTTCCGGGGGTTTTTTATATTGTTATTTTATATCATTTGCAATCTAATACTCTTCTTAAATCACCTGCCGAATTAACAGCGCTAACTCATGTATGACCTGAATGACAATCAAAGGCCATATTTTATCTGTAAAAAATTTGAAATAGAATATTCGATATCATAAACTTTGTATGTAACACATTTTCAATACTGTTTAAAATTTGTAATTATTGGCGTTAATATCTTCAGATTTTTAAGAGATTAACATATAAAATCAAATTGACAATATAGAACAGTACGATAATAAAGCAGGAGGCAATAATGCTGGATAACATGAGGATTAAAACAAAGCTTTACGTTATGGTATTTTTAGGAGTTGCTGTGATAGGTTTTCTCGGATTTTTTGTTTATAAAATAGAAGTTTTATTTAAAGATATGAAGCACAAGATGAATGAAGAAGCTGTCACTGTAAATTACATTTTCAATTTTAGCAGGAAGATAGATAAGTTTATCCATGATGAGATTTCCTATGGGGAATTAAAAAAGTTTTATGAAGACAACATAGTCTTTAAGGAGAGAAATAAGGAGTATCAAAAAATAGCTGACGAGCTAATAGATAAAATGAAAAGAGTTTACGAGAAACGGCTTGAAAACAGTAAAATTGAAAATGAGATTATGAGGCAAACAGAGCTCTCAATAGAACAGTCCAACAGGTATATATATCAGATGACCAAGAGGCTTGTGGATCCAAAAGAGAGAAGAAGAGTATCAAAGCTTGAGCGCTTAATAATTGCATCCGCAAATGATAACACGAATCTGAATTACAGGATACAACTACTCTTTAAGGATATGAAACAGGATATCAAAAAGAAAGATGAACTTTCTAAACTATTAGATAATGCCATAAAAAATGCCATCAAAGCCGAAAAGAGCCTTGAGGGGACACCGTTTGTTGTGTTACCCAGAAAATCCAAAGAACTCGGTTTGAAAATTAAAGGGCTTGTAAGCAATTACGTTAGCAATTACAATGAGGTGCAGAATATAGTTTACCGGGCAATGTCAAATATAGAGGTACTTCTTCAGAGGATTCAGGCAGGAAGTATCCAGTACAATAATCAGATTATAAAGACCATTACTTTAAATAGTTTTAAGGTCCTCGGAGCTCTGTTTGTTATAGCATTTTTAACGGTGCTATTCGCAATTATGATGGGTCAATCGGTGAGAAGAGCGGTGGATATGAGTGTAAAGTATGCAAATTTGATAGCCACCGGAGACCTTTCGAAAGAGTTGGAGGCGAAGGATAGAAGAGATGAAATAGGGCAGTTGTTTAAATCTCTTAATATGATGAGGCAGAACCTCTTTGAACTTGTTACAAAATTAAGGGAAAGCATTGGAAACATAGCAGAGAGCTCAGAAGAAATGGCTAAAAAATCTGAGGAGCTTGCAGAGGGTTCTCAAAATCAAGCTTCTACTCTTGAACAGACAAGCGCTTCAATAGAAGAGCTATCTGCATCTATAGAACAGGTTGCTGATCATTCACATTCTCAGGCCGTATCCGTTGAAGAAAGCACCGAAAATATTAAAAACATTAAGGAAGGGGCAGATAGAGTAGCCCAGGTTCTGGGCGATGTTTCAAACAGTTCTAAAGATGCTGTAGAGCAGGCCAAGATAGGAGCAGAGAGGGTTTCTGAGACAATAGAAGCAATAAAAAAGATCTCATCCGGTTCTGAAAAGATTGCAGAAATTGTGAATGTAATTTCAGAAATAGCGGAGCAGACAAATCTTCTGGCATTAAATGCTTCAATTGAAGCAGCAAGAGCCGGTGAGCACGGAAGAGGATTTGCCGTTGTTGCCGATGAAGTTTCAAAACTGGCCGATAGAAGTGCCGAATCTACAAAAGAGATAGAAAATGTTATCAGGGAAACAATGGGCCTGGTTGAAGAAGGTGTTAAAATAGCAGATGAGTCTGGTAAATCGATGAAAAATATTATTGAAGGCTCTGAGAGAGCTCATCAGATGGTGAATGAGCTAACAGAAACATTGGAACAGATGATATCGGGAATCGGAGAACTTGCTAAAGCCATCGGAAATATAAATGAGATGAGTCAGAGTATTTCTGCTGCGACAGAGGAGCAAACTACAAATGCAAAACAGATATCTAAGGCCATAGAAAATATAAATGAAATAACTCAAACAGCTGCGGCCGCAGCAGAGCAGATGGCGATTTCTGCTGGCAGGCTGTCAAAAATGACCTGGGACCTTAAAAAACTGGCCGAAAAGTTTAAACTTGGCCAATTGGTGGAGAAAAAAGTTCCAGCTATTGAAGAAAAACCCCGGATTGATGTAAATGCAGGGGAAGATGCCAGTCTAATTGAAGAAACTATTAATGAACTGGAGGAGGAGCTTTCAGAATCGATTTCTGATGAACTTAAAGAAGTTGAAAACCAAAATGAATCAGAAGTCAGCTATAGAGATGAAGATACCGTTGTCGTTAGCGGTACAGGAGAAGAAAAAGTTTAATGCTTGTGAGGCATGTGTATAGCTCCAACT
>JALXDB010000012.1 GCA_026990615.1 Spirochaetota bacterium | reverse complement strand
CTATAATATAAGATTCCATACTTTAATGAGAAACCTTAATGTTTGATTCTATAAAGAATTTTTGGATTTTCATTGGTTCTATTTGTGGAAGGAAAAATTATATTAAGAGGAATTATATACAACGGGCTGCGGAACAGCATCTAAAATGGGGAATTACCAGCTTAAAATCAACACAATATACAAGCTGAATGAGTACAACATATACATATTAATATGAGCGGGTATCGATCCGCAGCCCGTCAAATTCATTAATAATTAATATTCTCAATACATTCTAGCTTATATATTAATTTCAATTAAGATACAATCTTCAAAATATTTTAAAAAAATCAAAAATTTCATGGAAACTAAAATAGATTCTCGAGTTTCAGATGAACATGAAAAATTATACTGATTCTTATTCAATGGCATTTAAAATCTGCAAAAAAAAAAAGGTAAAAAAAATTATGTTGATCGGTGGGACTGATGTTGGAAAATCCCACTTGATTAAAGATCTTGCAAGGTACCTGAACAAAAATTACAGTACAGCAATAGTTGACCTGGACGTTGGTCAATCCCACATAGGGCCTCCGACCACAGTATCATGGGCACCTTTAAAAAAGAGTTTTTCCTCCTGGAATGATTTAAAACCGAAGCAATTCTTTTTTACAGGTGTGGTTTCCCCGGCCAAGAACCTTCTTAGATTTATCTCAGGAGCGGGGCTTATCACCGAGACGGCAGCATCCAGTTGTGAAAAGGTTTTAATCGATACTACGGGACTAATAGGGGGTAATATAGGCAGAATATTGAAGCAGAGTTTGATAGATACAATCAAACCCGATATTATAATAGCCATACAAAATGAGAATGAACTTGAACATATTTTAAGGCCCTACACAAAAATTAAATCAATGAAGGTCTACTATTTGAAACCGGCTCCAGGAGTCAGGTTAAAATCTCTCGAAACAAGGGCAAAATACAGGACAATTTTGTTTAAAAAATACTTTCACAACAATTTTTTAATGGAGTTGCCACTGCACAGATATCCTATGGTTTTTCTCGGGAGATACGAGGATTTAACTGAAATTGTCCTGAAAAACCGCATAGTCTCTTTGAGAGACAAACGCAATAGGGATAGAGTACTTGGTATCATCGAATCCGTAAATGAAAAAACCATTACCATTCGAGTAAAAAAACACCTGCCCTTTTATATTAGCTATGTAACTATTGGACAGGAGAGACTCTCTTTTGAAGATCAAAATTTTTAATTTTTTATTAAGATTTTAAAACTGGTAAAGTCTAAAAATTCCTGTAAAATTGAAAATGGTCATGCCGCAGCCTCTTTTGATATATATACATTTCTGTTTTCTTCCCATCCATACAATTTTCTGATATTTTTTAATCCATTCATCGAATAACCGGAAGGTGTAACAATTTTAGAATAAGATTAATAAGGCCAATGTCGAGTTTTCAGTTTTAATTCAAAAGAATAGATAGTATTGTCTTTAAAATACTATAAAAAACGGCCTGTAATTCTTTATATATTAATATTTAGATCACGCCCTTTGCCCTGCCAGTAAAATTAACTGTGCGGGTAGAAAACAGATCATTATAAAATTTTCACCTGAAGTTTCTTGCAGTTTCTATCATTGCAAAAAGGTTTTCCTGAGGTGTAATTGGAGGTATTGCACACCCCGCGTTAAGTATAAACTTCGGGGTGTCACTAAATATCTTCAGCAAATCAAGGGTTTTCTTCTTTACGAGCTCCGGTGTTCCCATTGCCAGAACACCGCTCGGGTCTATGTTACCAATAAAAACTACCCTATCCTTGCAAACCTCATGGGAAAACAGGGTATCGGTTTTATAGTCTATTTCAACGCAGTCCGTACCCGTGTCTATCATTTTATCAAGTATAGGTTCTGTATTCCCGCATATATGTAATGTATACGGAAGGCCGAGCTCATGGGCCTTATCTACAATCTTCTTTTCATAGGGATAGGCATACTTTTTGTACATTTCCGGAGATATAAGTTCAGGTCCAGCGGGGCTATCGCCATTTGAAACCATATGAGCCCCGGTTTCGCTCATCAATTCGATAAATTGAGTTGTGGCTTCAGCACAGTAATCGAGAAGTCTGAATACAAGATCCTCATGCTCTCTGTCCAAAAGATCCATCATCCAGTTTTCAGTACCCCTCATCATACTCGCAAGTGAGAATGGATCCTGATCGCAATTCCCCCTAATGTAAACCTCATCATCAAAGTAATCCTTTAAAATCCTGACAGATTCAAGCCAAACCTGGACATATTTATACTTTCCGACTTCGGGATGACCGAGGTCCTTCACCATTTCTATGGATGTTAAATTACCCCTGTTACTCCTGGCTGGTTCATCCTCCGGAAAGTCTACAGGGACTCCTACCGCACCCGCAAGTGTAACTGTATCTACATCAACAAGAATACCATCATATCTGTATTTCTCGACCGCTCTAATAAAGGATTCAGCAATAACTTTGGGATCTTCTCTGAACTGCCGCATTGTATAACCAGCTTCACGGGCAGCCATCATAAAATTGTGGAGCATAATGGGGATTTTATCCGGCCACTCCCCTTCTATAGCGGATTTTATACGCTTGTACCCATTCATGCATTATATGATACATCACCCGAATAGAATTTACAACAACTTACAACCCTGACACCTTCCAATCTATTTAGAGCCTGAATTCTTTAACTCATTGTACAGTTCGAAGGCCTTCTCAGGCTTTTCATTCTCATGTACAACAGCCCTTACCGCCTGAATCATTGCCTCAGGAGCTTCGGATTGAAAGATATTT
>JALXDB010000011.1 GCA_026990615.1 Spirochaetota bacterium | reverse complement strand
GTTATTTTCATTATAGTAATTTTTTGAAAATAGTTTAGTAATAATTATTAAATGCATTTAATTAGATACAGTTGTTCTACATGGATTTAATACACCGGAGAGCTATTATGAACCACAAAAGGTTTTCGATCTGTATTGACTAACCATTTTTCAAATGATTATCTTAAAAGCCAAAACATATATTTTGTTAAATGGCAAATTAATACCTTATTAAGGAGAAAAATTGATGAAAATCGAAATAGCAGAAAGATTAAAAGCTATAGGAAGCTATGCCTTTGCAGACGTTGATAAAATCGTAGAATCCTTGAAAAAAGAAGGAATAGAGCCAATAGACTTCGGTGTTGGCGATCCGACTCTTCCAACACCTGAGATTATAAGAGAGGCGTGTAAAAAAGCAGTGGACAGGAGAAAATCCGCGGGATATCCCAGTTATATAGGAGAACCCGAATACAGGGAGACTGTATCCTGGTGGACAAAAAAAAGATTCGGGGTGGATCTTGACCCCGAAACTGAAATAATGTCTACCATAGGCTCCAAGGAGGCAATTTTCAATTTTCCCGAAGCATTTATAAATCCCGGGGACTATACACTTGCCCTCAACCCCGGTTATCCAGCCTGGTCGAGGGGAACACACTTCGCAGAGGGGAAAACGTACTTTTTAAACCTGCTACCCGAAAACGATTTCTTCCCCGATCTAAAATCAATACCTGAAGATATAAAGAACAGGGCTAAAATACTGTGGATCAACTACCCCAATAACCCTACAACAGCATTTCCAAGCGAAGATTTCTTCAAAGAAGTGCTGGAATTCGGAGAAAAACACAATATAATAGTGGCCTCGGATGAATCTTACACGGAAAACTACTATGATGAAGCTCCACCCTCAATACTCCAGTATAAAAAAGATGGGGTTGTCGTTTTTCAGTCTCTCTCAAAGAGAAGTAACATGACCACCTATAGAGTCGGCTGGGTTGCAGGGGACAAAAGGATAATAGACGCCTTTAAAAAGGTAAAACCAAATATAGATTCCGGGACTGCTACATTCATTCAGGATGCTGCAATAGCGGCTTTAAAGGATGAAACCCATGTTGAAAAGCTCAGAGAGGATTACCGGAAAAAGAGGGATATAATGATAGATGCCTTTAAATCTGTTGGTCTTGAGGATTGTACTCCCAAAGGAACTATTTATATATGGCAAAAAGTCCCAGAAGGCTATACATCCCTTGATTTTGCAAAAAAGCTGCTTCAGAAGGAGATAGCCGTAGTTACAACGCCCGGTAGCTGGCTCTCTACAGAGTTCAACGGGGTAAATCCAGGCGAGGGATATATTAGGCTTGCCCTTGTTCCACCTATGGAGAAGGTTAAAGAAGCAGCCGAGAAGATAAAAAATCTCAAGATTTAATGCAGTTTTATGCATATAGAGATAAATAAAAACTATATTCTGATTAATTTTGAATATCCTGCAAGGATCCTTGGATCGTCCTTTTTCAACGGGGGATACGGAAGAAGAAAATCTATCCTCAACATTAAAACATCCTTAGAAGAGTTAAAAGTAAAAACCCCAGATGAAGTTATTATCAAATATATAAAAGAACTAAACCTGGACAGGCAGTCAACGGCAGCCATGATGACATCCGCTCATCTCGAGTACGCCCAGGTTATCCACAGCGAAAGGGAAGGCATTGAAGTCTGTTCAATTGTGACTGCAGGCACATCCAATGCCATTAACATATCTGAAACCAGTTACACCCCGTATGCTGGAAGCCCTATTAATTCTCCAGGAACGATAAACATTGTTGTTTTAACGAATATGTGGTTAACTGAGGACTGCCTTGTCTCATCTGTTATAAGTGCAACAGAATCAAAAACTGCAGCATTGATAGACCTCAATGTAAAAAGCGTAAATGGAAATAAATTAGCTACAGGTACAGGCACGGATTCAATAGTTGTAATTTCAGGGACAAAAGGTAAAATACAGTATGCAGGAGGTCATACCGTATATGGCCAGCTGGTGGGAGAAGTGGTTTATAATGCCGTATACGAATCTCTGAAAAAGATAAGAACCAAAATCGATACCGTAAAAATGATTAACTCCTCTTTTGATCTGTAGTTTTGACCTTTAACAAAATAAACGGTGATGGGAGTGTGTATGTCTCTACTGGAACTAATAAAAGCAAGAAAAAGTGTAAGAAAATATATTGATAAACCAATACCGAGAGAGGACATCCTGAAATGCATAGAGGCAGCAAGACTTGCTCCTTCAGCAGAAAATGTTCAACCCTGGAGATTCATTGTTCTGGATGACCCTGATATTAAAGAGCAGTTCGTTAAAGAAACATGCTCGGGTATCTACAGACCATCGAGCTTCATAAAAAACGCGGCGGCCATAGTCGTTATAGTTGCAAGGCCTGACCTGCTTGCAAACTTTATTGGCAGCGGAATACAGGGAACGAACTACTACCTTATTGATATAGGCATTGCTGGAGAACATCTCGTTTTGCAGGCCCAGGAACTCGGAATTGGAACATGCTGGATCGGCTGGTTCAACGCAAAAAAGGCAAAAAAGTTTTTCAAGCTTTCACCCAGAAGAAAGGTCGTTTCTCTCATCGCAATGGGATATCCAGCTTCAGGTGCCACAAAGAATAAGAAGAGGCTTCCATTAGAGGAAATAGTTTTCTTTAACAGAGATACCGGAAGAATTTAAACCCAGCATCTCACTATTCATCGAGGGAAATAATTGTTCTTAGCCCTTTTAGAATCATCCTTCTGTCTTCTTCATCAAAATCTATTCTCTTGATAAGCCTTGAAAGAAAGGGCTTAACGAACTGCTCCATTCTATTTTCACGCTTTTCGTAATCTGTTTTATACTCCATCATCATAACCGTTACAGGAAGCAGCCATTTGTAATCACCGATAATTTGAAAACCCAGTTTTCTGTACATATTGATATGCTTCTTCTCATCCGAAAAAACATCGAGAAATATCCGTTCAGCTGATATTGCTTTAGAGTATAGGTATGCGATTGTCATAAGTCCGAGCGGAATTATTCCGCGCCTCTCCTCCCTCAACACAGCAAGCCTGTCAACTTCCACCCATTTAATACCCTTTTTCAGGTCTCCAAGTGGAAAATATTCCTCAATTGGAGGGTTTTTTGCCATCTCATAGGTGATACAGGAAATCGTTCCAACAGGTTGAAGGCCTTTATATGCAAGAATATGAAATGCCTTAGAATCTATCTCCCTTCTAATCGTTTCTTCGAGGTAACCCTTTTCACCGACCAGAACCTTACGCTGAATAAAAAACACATCCTCAATCTCTTCGTGGGATACAGCATGCACAAACCTTATCCTCTTCTTCTCTTTGTCTGTAAATGGTAAATACACGTGGAAAGTTGTACCCCTTCCTGGAAGGCTCTCAACAGTTATACGGCCACCCATGTTGTAAATTATCTGATGTGCAATACTCAAACCGAGGCCGGTACCTTTTCCAGGTTCTTTGGTTGTAAAGAAAGGATTGAAAATCTTATCTATATCCGAAGGCTCAATACCACGCCCCGTATCAGAAACAGATATATGCACATTTCCACCGTTCTTTTTGCAGGATAAGGTAAGGGTTCCTCTCCCATCCATTGCCTGAACTGCATTTATAATCAAGTTTAAAAAAACCTGTCTCAATTCATTTGAATTGGCCTCAATTCTCGGTATCTCATCATAGTCCTTTTTAATTTTTATATCTTCAAATCTCATACCCCGCCTTGCAAGTTTCAGTGATGTTTCTATCACCCCAACCAGGTCTACCAGCTCTGTTTTACCCTTCTCTTTTCTCGAATAGCTTGTCAAATCTTTTATTATTTCTGCTGCATTCTGGGCATAGTTGATTATATCTCTGGCAAAATCGTACAATCTCGGATTATCGCTCAGTTCATCAAGCATAATCTCTGCTGTTCCAATAATACCGGTAAGAGGATTATTAATCTCATGGGCTATACCTGATGTAAGAGTTCCAATACTCGCAAGTTTTTCAGATTGAATGAGTTCCTCCTGCAATCTCTTCTGCTGGGTAATATCCTGGAAGAATTCGAGAAATATCTTATCAGACCCGCTGGGGACTGTAATGGGATAAAAGTGAACCGAAAATATCATCCCCGTTCTTTCGTCTTTCTTTTCCACAGAAAAGGGAAGCTGTGCGTGAAGTGAATCCTGTGCCATACAGTTTTCGCAGGGCTTTTCAAGACCAAAAAAGGCATTGTAGCACTTTTTCCCCACCAGTTCTTCGTTAGATTTTCTGAAGTACCTCCTTGCAGCGTAGTTTACCGTTAGTATGTTGTAGTTAATATCCTGCAGTGACATCGGGCTTGCAATCCCGTCAAAAAACGCCTCGAGTTTATTCCTGCTTATTATAAGCTCGCGGTTTATCTGTTGAAGCCTTCTCTGCTGCCTTCTTAGCCTTTCAAAGGAGATTGCATTTTCAAGAGCCACAGAACACTGGCCGGCAAGAATCTCAAGAACCTCTGCGTCAAACTGATCGTAATACTCCTTATTCCTGCATTTTCCAAGACATATAAACCCGTTTAATTTATCTTTAAATATCAGAGGCAAAACCATACTCGGATTTAAAAAAATGGTTTTCCCATCTTCAACATTGAGAGCAAAATCTATTCTATCTCTATACTCGTAGACAGGCTTCTGCCTTTTTAATAGAAGTTTCACAAGGGCATTGTTTCTTGAAATAACAATTTTCTCAGCTGTTTTTTTTTCGAGATTAAGTCCCTCGTAAGCTGCTATTTTATAACACCGGGCATTGTAGTCAAAAACCATCATCAAAGCCCATGTAGAATCAAAGGTATCGACAAGTTTTCTGATCGTTGATTCCGCAAGTATTTCCAGATTGACAATTGTTGTCAGGCTCTCGGAGAAGCTTCTGAGTTCACGATAGTAGTTCAGTCTTTTCCCGAAGTAAATTCTTTCAATAACGGAAAGAGTACCTGTTCTCAGAGGTTGAAATATTATGGCAGCAACCATTCCAAGGGTCAAAGAGAGGAGAAAGGAGTATTCAAAGGGAACATTTCTGATAACCTTTGAGGAAAGCCAGATAATTCCGTAAAAAACAAAAGCACTCACAATCACCAGAATTATATAGAGTATGGCCCTTAATACAAATGCAGAGTAATGTACAAGACGATACTTGTAAATAGCGTAAAAAATGATTATGGCGTTTATGGTGGATGTAAAAAGATCTATTGGGTAAGCACCGAGTTTTTCATTAAGATTGATGAGAACCCCCAAGAGCATTATCAATGCCCCGATAATCGGTGGTCGTATCTTATTTTTAATCAACTCATCTTTTGTTCTGTAAAGCTCCCTTACAAGGAATATGATTCCGAGAATTAAAAACAGATAGCTCAGTACATAGGCTACAAAAGCCCCTTTTGCAATTTTATAATGAAACCTGCCATTTTCTATCCATGCATCTGTGACTATATACCCTTTAAAATTCAGGAAAAGACAGATTGCATAAATAATATATCCTATGTACAGGAACACCCTGTACCTTTCTTTCTTTTTGCCTATAAAATCCAGTATTGAATGAAAAATGGTTATAGATCCGCCGAGAAGGCCTATCATCATAAACCTGTTCCAGAACAGGGTGGTTTTAACCCCTGCATGCATCATAAAGGATCCAAAGCTCCATATTGACATCAAAAACATATAGAGAATAAACGGAAAGTGCGCCTTTTCCCTTTTTATTTGAGAAATGCTAAAAATAGTGAAAAGAATATAGAGTATGAATGATACTGCAGGAATTATCGAAGAAATGTCTATAATCATTTAATGTTCCAGTCCAGGATGTTAAACAGTTATACATCTAATACATAAGATAAAGACGATAATACTACATTATTAATTATGATACATACAAAGAGATTTTTTCAAACTTTTTACATGTACACGACTTTAAAAACAAAAAAACATGTAATATAATTAGTTTAAAGACCTTTATAGTTTATCGGAAAGAGTCACCGAAAAACTATAGGTTAGTGTATTTATATTATACAATAATTTAGCTAAATTTTTAAGTAATTTAATAATTAGTTTTCTTTTTCAAAATAACAAATAATTTTTTCATATAAAATACAATCGAAAATCAACATGATTTCAATTGAGAAATTAGTGTAAAATAAAAATTTAGTGTAAAATAAAAATAATTATATAAAAAACATTATTTATGGATTAAAGAATATGGACTACAGAGTGCTTCTTATAGATGATGATCCGATAATAAGAAAAGTCGTTGGCTTAACTTTAGAAAAGGCCGGTTTTGTGCTTCAGACAGCCTCAAACGGCACGGAAGGTATTAATATTCTGGAGAGAGGAGATTTCTCTCCCGACTGCGTAATTCTTGACATTAGAATGCCCAAGATCTCCGGCATAGAAGTTCTATCGAGAATTAGAAAAAAATTCCCCCTGATCCCCGTTATTATGCTCACAGCGCTAACAGATATTGAGATTGCTATCGATACTATGAGAAGAGGGGCCTTCGATTATATTCTTAAACCCGTAAGGAAGGTTCAACTCATCGAAACAGTTAAGAAGGCAATAAGATACAGAGAGATACAGCTAGAAAATGAAAGGCTCGTTAAAGAAAACCTAGAGTACCAGAGGTCGCTTGAGAGAAAGGTTGAGGAAAGAACAAGAGAACTGCTGATGGCGTATAAAAAACTAAAAGAGGCCAATCTGGAAACTGTAAAGGTTCTTGCTGAAACGATAGAGGCAAAAGACCCTTACACCCGCGGCCATTGCAACAGGGTGAGAATCCTGTCATCAGAAATGGCCTCGGTAATTGGTCTATCTAAAGACAGGATAGAGAGTATTGAGTACGGGGCCCTGCTCCATGATATAGGTAAAATAGGGATTCCGGAGAACCTTCTCCATAAAAATGGTCCCCTGACACCGGAAGAAGCAGAAAAATTTCACCAACACACAATCATAGGGGACAACATCATCAAGGATGTTGATTTTTTCAAATCGTGCAGAAAAATCATAAGAGGACACCATGAGTGGTATAACGGCAAGGGGTATCCGGACGGACTTTCAGGAAATCAAATAGACATATCCGCAAGAATTGTAGCAATTGCGGATTCCTTCGATGCAATGACATCAACGAGACCCTACAGAACTGCAAGAAGCCTTGATTTTGCCCTTGAGGAACTTGTAAAAGGTAAAGGATCCCAATTCGATCCTGATTTAATCGACATTTTTATTGATAGAGAAATATATAGATCGATCTTCCCTCTGAGAGATACGGAAGATTCCACGGCCATTCACAGCTAACCCGGGTACTGTAATGTCCAGCTCTGTAGATTGATTAGATTGATTCTTCATAAAATTGAAATATAGAATTAAAATGTTCCGATTCATTTACAGGGTAAATATAATCTGAAATGTCACCACCGGGATGTAAAACATAAAAAAACTCCATATTAAAAATCGTTCAATGGCAGATTAAATCGGTTCTTTTTTATAGGTCCTCAATACTCAGTTTGACCATTTTGAAAGTGATTGGTTATATTATTTTGGCATACTCTAACAAATTTCCCGGCAAGGATGGATAAATGCTTCTCTGTTTTGATTACGATGGGGTAATTTCTGACTCCCTCGGACAGCTATACGAGGTGGCCAAACTCGCACAGCGCGCAGTAGGCGCTGGCAGGCCTCCAAAATTAGAAGATTTTAGAACACTTGAGACTCTGACATTTGAACATTTTGCAAGAAAAATTGAAATACCTGAGGATAAAGTCAAAGAGTTTTCGAATAGATTCTTCGAGATTCTCACCGCAAGAAACGACAAAGTCTATCCATTTCCGGGTATGATGGATATTATCAAAAGGCTATCCGAAAACAATACGATTGTTATAATAACGGCGAATCTAAAAGAAACAGTTGAAAACATGTTTAAAGAGTACGGGGATCCTGAATCCATATCCCTCATTCTGGACGAAATGGATGAAGGTGATAAAACAGAAAAGATACTCTACTCAATGGAGAGGTTTAACTATACGAAGAGAGAAACGGTGATGATCGGTGATACCATAAGCGACATACGTTACGGCAAAAGAGCCGGTGTAAACACCGTGGCTGTTACATGGGGGTTTCATTCAAGAGAGCTTTTAGAAAAACAGAGCCCTGATTTTATTGTTGATACCCCTGAAGAGCTCTTTGAGCTACTGGTAAGCAGTGAAAATATATATAGCAGGTATGTTAAAGACTAAAAGTGGCACTAAAGGGGAGCTCCTGAGAACCCATCAAAAAATCTTACTTTTACAGCTACTTCTCGATAGCATTAAGTTCAGCAAGGGAATTTCCTGAGGGTCTATCATAGAATCTCACCTTTACAAAACCCGATCCTTTTTCAATCGAGGTTTATTACTGGAGGCAGCCATCATTTATCAAATTCATCTTATCGGTTCATAAACCAACCGATAAAAGTTTTTACGGGCATGGTCAAGATCTATATCTCTCCCTGGTCGGCGGACCATAAGCATAAGTCTAACATAATGAAAGAAGTCAAATGGAGTTTCTCAAAACTACATCAAACCTTCTTCCATTTAAAGTGGGTAACTTTTTTCGCACCTCCTGGATTCTATCCGTATCAATTTCGGTAATGTAAAACCCCTCATGCGTTCCAGCAGAAGCCACAGGGATCCCCCATGGGTCTGCAACCATGCTCCTTCCAACCCAGTATTTACCGGTCTGGTTTGCAGACGCTACAAAAATGGTTCCATCCAATGCCCTCGACCTAATATTCAAAACCCAGTGGTCATGGTTTGGCTGGAAAAAAGCCGCTGGCAGAAAGACAACTTGAGCCCCATTAACAGAGTAGTATCTGAACAATTCGGGAAACCTTATATCGTAACATATGCCGACTCCAAATCTTAAACCATCGAGGTCCAATAAAAGAGGCTTTTCACCGGGAGTAATTGCCGAAGATTCATTAAACCCAAAGGCATCGAATAGATGCATCTTTCTGTATTTACCAACAATTGCACCTTTTCTGTTAAAGATTAACGAGGTATTGTAAACTTTTCCATCGTCCTCTTCAAAAAAACTACCGCCAATAATGTTCATATTATATTTTGCTGCATATTCGGAAAGCATTTCTGTGAGATCACATGGGATTTTATGGGTGTAGTTTTCGACATCGGCAGGTTTAGCGACTATCTCGAACATCTCGGGGATAATAAGAAAATCAGGGCTATTCTCCCCTGCCTTCTTTATATACGTTTCGATTTTCTTAGTATTCTTCCTCGTATCCTTCCCCGTTTCAATTTGAACACCAGCTATCCAGTACTTTGCCATCCGGATTTACCCCTTTAATAC
>JALXDB010000010.1 GCA_026990615.1 Spirochaetota bacterium | reverse complement strand
GTTTGATACCATAGCGGCCATTTCCACTCCTCCCGGTGAGGGAGGCATAGGCATAGTGAGAATAAGTGGCCCCGAAGCTTTCAAAATAGTAAAAAAGATATTCAAACCTTACAAAAAGGACCTTTTTGAAAGAGAGATAAACTCATTTACTATGCATCTGGGTCACATCTACGAGAATGAAAGAACTGTTGATGAAGTTCTGGTCTCCTTCATGAAAGCTCCCCATACATACACCAGAGAAAACATAGTAGAGATAAACTGCCATGGTGGTGCGGTCGCTGTTAACGAAGTTTTGAGACTTGTACTTCAGGAAGGTGCCAGACCGGCTGAACCAGGGGAGTTTACCAAAAGAGCCTTTATAAACGGTCGTATAGATCTATCACAGGCAGAAGCTGTACTTGATATCGTAAAAGCCAGAACCAAGAGTTCCCTTGAGGTGGCTGTAAATCAGCTTACAGGCTTGCTGTCAAAAAGAGTAAATGCATTAATAGATGAAATAAAATCAATACTTGTAGTAATAGAGGCGAACATAGATTTCCCCGAAGAGGAGGACATTGACTCAATAGACTACCCGGCCATTCAGAGAAAACTTGAAAGGATTAAAGCCGAATTACTATCACTTATTGATAGTTATGACACAGGTCGAATATACAGAGAGGGTGTAAAAACTGTTCTCACAGGAAAACCGAATGTGGGTAAATCAAGTATCCTCAATGCCTTTTTAAAATACGATAGGGCAATAGTTACACCGATACCCGGAACCACAAGGGATATTATTGAAGAGCAGTTGAACATAGGAGGCATTCCATTCATACTGGCCGACACAGCCGGAATAACTGAATCCGCCGATGTAATAGAAAGAGAAGGGATAAAAAAAGCCGAAACTTACTTTTCACAGGCAGACCTCATCATCCTTGTTTTTGATTACAGTTCAGAGCTCGATGACAAAGACAGGAACATTATAGAAAAGGTGAAGAACAGAAACTTTCTGCCGGTGGTAAATAAAATTGATCTCGATAAAAAACTCAACATCGAGGAGTTAATCTCTCTCCTGAAAATAAAAGAGGATGAGCTCATACTCATATCTGCTAAAACCGGAAAGGGTCTTGATCTTCTTGAAAAGAGAATGGAAAATCTCGTGAAAACAGGGAAAACAATTTCCGACAGAACAGTTATAGTTACAAACGCAAGGCACTATGCTGCTCTGAAGAGGGCATACGGCGAATTAAATCACGCTATCAATGCTGTAAAAAACAGGCTTGAACCCGAGCTCTTAGCCTTCGACCTTACCAGTACAATGGATAATCTGGGTGAAATCACAGGCAAGGTTACAAAGAAAAAATTGATAGATGAGATATTTAATCAATTTTGCATTGGTAAATAGAACTACTTGTAAAAATATGTAGATATTGGCATAATATTAATGTTATATTTTTAACATTCTTTTTTATAATAATTATACAAAATCGGGTTTTAATCCGGCCCGTGATTTCTACTTTAGAGGATTTTTTATGGATAAAGAGAAAATCAAAAAAGCCGTAAGAATGATACTCGAAGAGGTTGATCCTGACCCTGAAAGACCTGATATACAGCGTACACCTGAAAGAGTGGCTGATATGTTTGAAGAAATCTTTGCCGGGTCCTTCAAAAACCCCGAGGAAGAGCTAAAAGTAATATTCACCGAGCATCATGATGAAATTGTTCTTGTCAAGGATATTCCCATTTACTCCATGTGCGAGCATCACCTCCTACCATTCTTCGGGAAGGCCCATGTAGGCTATATACCAAAAGATAACAGAATAACCGGTCTGAGCAAACTGGCAAGGGTTGTTGATGCCTACGCTAAAAGACCACAACTACAGGAAAGGCTAACCACTCAGATTGCCGATCTGATAATGAGAAAACTAAAACCGTACGGAGTAATAGTAGTAATTGAGGCCGAACATCTCTGTATGGTAATGAGAGGGGTCAGAAAACCTGGTTCCTATACAGTAACAAGTGCTGTTAGAGGAATCTTTAAAGAAAATGAAAAGACAAGAGCAGAAGCACTGTCTCTGATAATGACCGGTAAGCCTTTTAAATACTGAGTACGGCCGGTTTGAGCATCCATATGGTGCTGAAACCGTCTAAAGATTGTATTAAAAGCTATTCATTTTACATAAAGTTGAATCGAAATTTGAAATCTTAAAATTAGTTGAAATACTGAAAAAGTTTTGTAAGTAATTGGAACCAGTAACGATTTATAAAGATAAAAATGGTCAGAATATTCTTGGTACGGATATAACCAATTTTAAACTTGAGGGTTCAAATGTACCAATGGAGTATGGACTTACCGAACTTATTATTTTACAACGTGCATATGATGCAAAGTTACCTGCCTTGTCAAAACGATGAATATTACCTGTCTCCAGCATAATCGTTAAGGCTAATATTTTTCCTATTCCTGGTACAGTTAACAAAGACTGGAATTCAGGCCGTAATCGAATACGTTTCAATATCTCGCTTTCTAATATTTTTATTTGTTCATGACATTGTTGTAGGACGGATAGATTACAATTCATGGCCAAAGCGTGATCATCATCTGGTAAGTGTGAAGCAATATCTTGGGTTGTCATTTGTTTAATGGTATTACTACTTATTGAACGTCCAGTATTTCGTGCAACAAGATTTTGAATACTTAAAATATTCAATGTTTGTAGTCGCACCATTTGAGAACGTTTGCGTAATAAATCGCGTGTGGCACGATCTGCTTTAGGATAAATATAGCCGGTAGGCAAAATATTCAATCGCAGTAAGTGAGCAAGCAATCTTGCATCATGATTATCATCGGTGTA
>JALXDB010000009.1 GCA_026990615.1 Spirochaetota bacterium | reverse complement strand
GGGAAAGGATACTAAATTTCTTCAGAAGAAGAAGTTTATGGATGCTTCATTACTGTACAGGATGTGGAGCTGTGGAGCTTCCCCCTACGATGACAAGCAAGTATGATATGGAGCGATTCGGTATTGGGCCTATGGCCACTCCAAGACAGTCTGATATTCTTCTTGTAACGGGATATGTGTCTGTAAAAACACTGAAGAGAATAATAAGATCTTACGAGCAAATGCCGGAGCCTAAATGGGTAATAGGTTTCGGGTCGTGCCCGGTTAACGGCGGTATATACTGGAAAAGCTATGCAACAATTAACTATCTCGATAAGTATATTCCGGTAGATATGAATATATATGGATGTATGCCCCGTCCACAGGCAATATTAGATTCATTTTTAAAATTAATGGATATGATACAGAAGGGCGAGGCAGTAGGTTATAAAAAATACAAATTAAATTATGAATGGTATAAAAAGAACCAGATGGAGGTCTTGGAAAGAGAAGAACCTGTTTTAAAAATACAAGATTAAATTATAAAAGTGAGGGTGATTGTTAAAATGAATAACAATGATATCGCCGAAAAAATAAAGGCTGTTTATAAAGATCTCGAAGTAAAGCCGAAGTATTCCAATCAAGTCGAAATAAGGGCTGATGGGATTGATATTGTTGGTCTGTTAGCTTTTATCAAATCGCTTGGATTTGAACATCTATCCAATGTTACCTGTGTTGATTGGATAAAGGAAAAAAGATTTGATGTGATCTACAATGTATGGTCGTATACGCATAAGGTTCACATTACGGTGAAGTCCGGGATAGACAGGGATAACCCTGAGATACCAACTGTAATGAGTCTGTGGCCACAGGCCCAGGTATATGAAAGGGAAACACATGAGATGTTCGGTGTAAAATTCCTTGGCAATCCTGATTTATCCCCGCTGTTTTTACATAACTGGAAGGATATTCCTCCTCTTAGGAAGGATTTTGATACTGTTGAGTATTCTAAAAGAGCATACGGTGCTTCATCCCCGGAAGGAGGCAATGAATGAGTGATTGGGTAGAAATTACAAAGATTGGTGAAACAGATAAATACGAAACGTATGAGTACTTTTTTGGACCAAACCATCCAGGTATGCACGGTAATTTTGCATATGTTGTGGATGTAGTTGGGTCAACAATCCAGAAAGTCAGGGTCAGTGCAGGTTTGTTGCACCGAGGATTTGAGAAATTGATGGAGCAAAATCTGTGGTTTCAGAACATAAGCCTTATTCCGCGAATATGTGTACCCGATCCCGATCCCAATGAGGCTGCTTACTGTACAGCATGTGAAAAACTTCTTGGGATAGAAATCCCGGATAGGGGAAAGTTCCTGAGAAGCCTTGCACTTGAGATGAGCAGGTTGACCTCATTTTTAATGGGAATGGGTGCTCTTGGCGCTATGATGGGCCTTTACAGCGTAATGTACAGAATGATGGACGAAAGGGATAACATCCTTGTTTTCTTTGAATGGCTTACGGGAGCAAGGATATACCATATGTACAGCATACCCGGTGGAGTTAGAAGAGATATCCCCGAAGGATTTAAAGAAAAGATGCTTAAATTAATGGATGACCTTGAATACAACCTGAGAGAGTGGGACAGGCTCCTTTTTGAAAATCCTGTAATTCATAAAAGATTGAAGGGAATAGGGACCATAGATCCAGTACATGCAGTTGAAGTTGGAATAACCGGGCCGAGTCTCAGGGCTACAGGGTATAAAGCTGATGTTAGAAAGGATGACCCCTATGCAGCATATCCATACCTGGATTTCGATATCATTACAACTGAAGGTGGAGATGCTCTTGCAAGGGCTGTACAGATAAGAAAAGAGTATGAGCAGACTATAAACTTAATCAGACAGATATTAAAAAGGATGCCCGGAGGGGATTTTAAGGTTTATCTTGGTAATCCGTTAAAACTGAGGATACCAGCCGGTGATGCGTATGCAAGAGTTGAGTCTTCAAAAGGAGAGTTTGGTTACTACATAGTTTCTGATGGAGGTATAAGGCCATACAGAATATCTGTAAGAGGACCTTCACTTCCTGCAGGGCTGTATCTGTGCAATGAGCATCTACCGGGCATGAGAATAGACGATATAGCAATCTGGATGGCAAGTTTTGCAGTATGTCCGCCTGATTTTGATAGATAGGAGGAAGTTGATATATGAATCTAGGGAAAAAGAGCTTTTTTTCACCGTTTGCATTTTGGGCTAATGCGTTTAAGGCTCCAACAACAATTAGATTTCCGAAAGAAGATCTTGATTTCTTTGAAAAGCCCGGTGCATCTCCCAGATACAGGGGATTGCACACAAATGACATAGATAAATGTATCGGATGTGGTACCTGTTCCGAGATCTGTCCTACAGATGCAATAACAATGATAGAGAGTGAAAATAAGAAGGAGGGTACTCTAGGCAGAAAACCCCAGATAGATTATGGTCGCTGCTGTTTTTGTGGGTTCTGTGTAGATATGTGTACAACCGGGTCACTTCAGATGAGCAGGGTGTATTTAAAAAATTATGCAACTCCTCCCGATAAGATCGGGGATGAGGAAGTGGAGGATATAAAAAAGCATTTTGTTCTGGTTCCCGATGAGAAGTTCAGTGATGATCTCGGATATACAACACCCGATGAATACTCCTGGCTCGATCTTGAAAGAGTTGAAATGCCTCAGATGGATGCCGAGGAGAGGCTTCAGGGATTTATTGAGTATGTTAAGGGATTTACAAGGGAGCAGGCTATTAAAGAGGCTTCAAGATGTGTTGAATGCGGTGTCTGTACAGAAACATGTCCGGCACATATGAGAATACCTGAGTATATTCATGAAATATGGGAGGATGATCCGTACGCGTCCGTTGACAAGATGTACACAGAAAATCCTCTCCCGGGGGTTTGTGGAAGGGTCTGTACACACAGGTGCGAGACTGTTTGTTCAATCGGGCATAGGGGTGAGCCTGTGGCTATAAGATGGTTGAAGAGGTATGCCGTTGATCAACTTTCTATTGATAAGATAAAGAATATTGCTCATGTTTTCAAGGGAGGCAAAAAGGAAAAGCACGTTTCTATAATTGGGAGTGGTCCTTCCGGTTTGACATGCGCGTATTATCTATCGGTAATGGGATACAAAATTACGATATACGAAGCTAAACCGCTTGCAGGTGGAATTATGAGGTACGGTATCCCGAACTACAGGTTACCCGATGAGGCTCTTGATAAAGATATAGATGTTATTCTTTCTATGGGAGTTGAGATAAAAACAAATACAGAGGTCGGTAGAGATATAACCATCGAAGAAATAAAGAAAAATTCAGACGCGGTGTTTATCGGTACCGGGTTTATGGAATCAAGGTCCACAAAGATTAAGAATGTAGACAGACCTGGATGCTACAGAGCCCTGGATCTGCTTGCGAAAATTTCCAGGGGTGAAAAGATTGAACTAAAAGAAAAGGTTGTAATAATCGGTGGTGGTAATGTAGCTTTCGATATAGGAAGGTCAATAGCGAGGTTGCAGAAGGCCGAATTTGGTAAAGTCGGTGTAACATTGACCTGCCTTGAAAAGAGAGATGAGATGCTTGCCGACGAAGAAGAGATAATAGAAGGACAGGAGGAAGGTCTTGTAATCAAGCCCGGACGATCTCCGAAGGAGGTCCTTCTGGATGAAAACGGGAATGTTAGAGGCCTTAGAACTGTAAAATGTGTAAAGATATTTGATGACCAGGGTAGGTTTAATCCTACTGTAGATGAGAGCGATGTCGAGGACTATGAAGGTTATATGGTAGTGGAGGCAATTGGACAGGCTCCAAATTACGATTATCTCGGAAAGGATATTCTGGATAAGCTGGAAATAGTCAGGGGAAAGATTTTAACGGATGAGTACGGAAGAACACCTATAGAGTGGCTGTTCGCCGGTGGTGATATAGTGCATGGACCAGATATAATTCATGGCGTTGCCGACGGCCACAGGGCGGCCCAGGCTATAGATGAGTATTTAATGAATCAGAAATAAATATTAAAACAGAAGGTATTAGCTATGAAGGTTAGTGATGTATTGAAAATGGCATATAGTATGGAAATTGGCGGAATGGAGTTTTACAACAGCCAGAAAGAGAAAGTTAAGAGTAGCAAACTGGGGGAGATTTTTACTTACCTTGCAAATATGGAAAAGTCTCACGCCGAATTTCTAAAACGTCAGATAGAGAAATCTGACAGAGGGGAAAAGTTAGACTTTCTTCCGGAGTCAAAAGAGGATAGTATGTTTATTGATAGAATGAAACAGCAGAAGGTTGAAACTTCAAATCTGGATGATGATCTCGGAGATTTTTCAATTATCAGAATGGCTTATCTGATTGAAAGGGATTTTGAGAAATTCTACAGAAAAGCATCGGAAGAGGCCGAAGAGAAAGAAATTAAGGCTGTTTTTGCAGGTCTTGCAAAGTGGGAAGAGGGCCATGCAGAGATGCTTAAAAATGAGCTTGAAGATATTATTGCAAGAAACTCAATTGAACTGGGATTTTATCCACTGTAATTGGTAGTATGTGGTCTAGTGAACGCCGTTCGATTTACCGGTTTGATCTATATTCTCAAAATAATTTGTTTCAATACTATTAATGGCTAGTGTTAAGAAATTATTTAGTTTGGCTAGCAAGAAGACGTTCCGCCGACCTCAGAGTAATTAGAAGTATAAAAAGTATAAGGATTTAGAGCCTGCTACCAGACCATATATAATTTAGATATAATGAATTACACTCCGTTTTTATATCATTTTGAAAACCATTATTCATTGTTTAAATAAGATTTAAAACTCGACATTAGAGTTATAGTACAATGCCAACCGTCCCATAAAAAATCTGCTATTTTATATTTAGATAGTATGATAGCTATTCAAGAACACTATAAGCTTATAGGGATGTTGCCAAACCTTCGATAATTTGAATAGTACTAAAACGACTATAGTATAGTAAAAAAACCTCCCATTTTACTTAAACACAGATCATTACTTCAATAAACCATTTTTTTATAGATCCATTAAAATTTTATTACTTACACCGTAATTGATAATTGTGTTTTTAATATCAATCTATGGTAAGTAATTGGAGTTTGGTTTTTCTGTGGCATTGACAAAAGAATACTTGCTAAGACGAGCAAGAGGAGCTTGTAAAAGAGTAGTTTGTAATTTATTGATTTAAAATAGAATAAACGGATAATAAAAGCTCATTTAATAAAAATCATAAAGATATTCATAATTTACCTTAATTAAATAAATATTGACAAAAAATTCATTATCAAATATAATAATTGCCAATATTCAAAAATCATTATGAAGGGGGTAGCAAAAAATGAGAAAAGTATTAGTTTTAGCAGTTTCTCTATTTGTTCTATCAATGTCCTTTCTAGTTTTTGCTTCCAGTGAGAGTAAAGAAAAAGCCTCTGGAACAGTTAAGTATTATACAGACAATGATGAATCAGAATTGGATGTATTTGCAGAGGCAATATCAAAAGGGACAGGACTTAAATTAGAACCTTTAAGAATGTCCTCAGGGGAAGCATGGGCAAGAGTAGAAGCTGAAGCCCCTAATGTTGGTGCTGATTTACATTTCGGCTGGCCTTTGTCATTTGCTCTTATGGCAAAAGAAAAGGGCCTTCTTATGAAATATAAATCTCCAGCATGGAAGAAGATACCCGATCAATACAAGGACCCTGATGGATACTGGTATGGCTGGTCGTATTGGTTTGCATGTATAGCTGTTAATACCAAGCTGCTTAATGAAAAGGGCTATGAACCACCAAAGTCATGGATGGATTTATTGGATCCTAAATGGAAGGGTGAAATTGTTATGCCAAATCCAGGTACTTCTGGTACAGCTTTTTTGGCTGTTTCAACAATAATGCAGCTATTTGGTGAAGAAAAAGGGTGGGATTATCTTGCAAAGCTGCATAAAAATGTAGCTCAGTATACTAAATCTGGTTCAGCTCCAGGTCAGCTAGTTGCTCAAGGAGAGTATATGCTTGGTATTACATGGGATCAGGCAGTTGAGAAAAGGAAAAATGAGGGATATCCTGTCCAAATGGTTATTCCAAAAGAAGGAACAGGGTATGTGTTGGATATTGCTTGTATATATAAGAGTGCAAGAAATCCCGAAGGCGCAAAAAAGTTTATTGACTATATAGGAACTAAAGAATTTCAGGAGGTTGTGGCAAAATATAGATCTAAGGTTACATATCCTGGCGTTGAAGCTCTTGTTAAATTTAATCCAAAACTTATGAATTATGATGCCAAGTGGGCATCTGAGAATAGAAGCAGAATCATGGCAGAATGGAAGAGAAGATTTGCTCAATAAAAAGATAAGTGTTTGGTATTTATAGAAAAAAAGGAGGGGCTTAAAAAACCCCTCCTTTAATTATGAGTTATTGATAAATAAAATCCCGGGATATAATTATGAAAAGTTTTTCAAGAGGAAAAAGCACAACGATAGGAATGAAGAAAGACCCGATATTCATTGGCATTACTATATTTATGACTATTTTATTGGTTGTTTTTGTTGTATATCCGGTTGTCTCTGTCCTTATAACTTCTTTTCAAAAAGGAGATAATTATTCAATTTTTAATTATCTGGAGTTTTTTAGACATTCCTACTACTACAAATCACTGGTAAATAGCCTGATTCTGGCTGTTATTACTACAACAATAATTTTAATAGTTGCTTTTTCTCTTTCTTATACATTAAATAAAACAGAACTACCGTTTAAACCCTTATTAAAAAATGGTGCGCTATTACCTCTTATTTCTCCTCCATTTATTTTTTCATTGGCACTAATAATTATCGCAGGAAGAAGAGGTTTAATTTATAAACTTACAGGAATAAGTCCTAATATTTATGGATGGCCTGGTTTAATTATATCACAGGTTCTGTCGTTCTTGCCTCTTGGATTTCTTATGGTAAATAATGTGTTACAATCTTTGGACCCTTCATTAGAGGATGCATCTTCAGATTTGGGTGCAAGCCAGGTTAAAACTTTGTTTAAAGTAATTATTCCCCTATCTCTTCCCGGGCTTTTTAAAGCATCCCTCTTAGTATTTATAATGTCTCTTGCTGATTTTGGTAATCCTATGCTGATAGGGGGCGGTTTGCCAATAATGGCAACCGATGCTTATAATTTATGGATAGGTGAGCAAAATATGCAGATGGCATCGGTTTTTTGTGTGCTATTAATAATTCCATCGGTGGTGGTTTATGTAATACAAAATTATATCTTAAAAGAAGGGTCATATGTAACTGTAAGCGGTCAGATGATAGGGACTGAAAAGAGAAAAATAGCGTGGTATATTCAATATCCCCTATATATCGTGGGCTTTTTTACGGTTTTAGTTATAATATCAAGTTTTACGGTTATTTTCTTAAGTTCGATAACAAAGCTTTTCCTTATTAATAACAAGTTGACGTTAATGCATTTTTCAAGCTATGCAGGCTGGCAGGCATTAAAAAATTCGTTTTTTGTTTCTGTTATTGCTGCTGTTATAACATCTTTTACTTCGATTATCTTTTCATATATCCTTGTCAGGAAAAATCCTCCTGCAAAAAATTTATTGGAATTTATTGGTTTACTTGGCTTCGCCGTTCCTGGAACTGTTATGGGAATAGGATATATACTGGTTTTTAATAAACCTCCATTGGTATTGACAGGAACGATTTTAATCATTGTCTTAAATATTTCTTTCAGGGAGTTTCCTGTAGGACTTGAAGCCGGTATAAGCAAACTGCACCAAATAGATAATTCAATTGAAGAAGCTTCTCGTGATTTAGGGGCAAGCGGGTTCAGAACATTTGTTTCTGTAGCGCTGCCTCTTATGAGCTCGGCTTTTGCTGCAAGCTTTTTATATACCTTTATGGTTGGCATGATAACTATAAGTGCAGTGATTTTTTTGATATCTCCAGGAACAAATTTAGCGTCTTTATTAATATTGCGGTTGGCTGAGACGGGGAATATAGGGAAAGCATCTGCTATGACTGTTGTACTTACCCTGATAGTTTTAACCAGCCTAATGTTGTTAAAGTTTTTTTCCAAAAAATCAAATGTTGAGATGTTAAAGGGGTTCTAGTTATGGCGAATGAAGTTGTTTTACAGATTAAAAATTTAACTAAAAAGTTTGGAAAAGTAGTAGCTGTAAACAATTTATCTATAGAAGGTATAAATAAAGGGGAGTTTGTAACCTTTTTAGGCCCATCAGGATGTGGAAAAACAACACTTCTCAGGATGATTGGAGGTTTTTACTATCCAACTTCTGGCGATATAATAATGAATAATCAAAGAATAAATGATATACCGCCCGAACAGAGAAAAACAAGCATGGTTTTTCAAAATTATGCACTTTTTCCTCATATGACGGTGTATGATAATATTGCATATGGTTTGAAACTAAGAAATGTGCCAAAAGATGAAATTAAACAGAAGGTATATAATATTTTAAAAGTTGTTCAGCTTGAAGGTATGGAGCATAGAAGACCCGCTGAGCTTTCTGGCGGGCAGCAACAGAGAGTTGCTTTGGCAAGGTGTATTGTTATTGAACCGGAAATTATTTTACTCGATGAGCCTCTTTCAAACCTTGATGCCAACTTAAGAGTTTTAATGAGGGAAGAGATAAGGAGAATTCAAAAAACCCTTAATTTGACTACAATTTTTGTGACTCATGATCAGGAAGAAGCAATGAGTATGTCTGATAGAATTGTTGTGATGAAAGATGGCGAAATACAGCAGATTGGTTCCCCGGTGGAAATTTATGAAAAACCTTCCAATCTTTTTGTTGCTTCATTCATAGGGTATATAAATCTAATAGATGGCAAAATTGTATCTAAAAGCAAAGATACATATACAATAAAAACTTCAATTGGTGAGATTAAAAATATTAATAGTGAACTTGGAGATATAAGTCAGGAAGATGAAGTTACGGCAGTAATACGACCGGAGGCGATAGATTTACTGGACAAAAGGAATAACGAGATAAAGGAAAATCGATTCAATGGGATAGTAAAAGATTATACATATGTGGGAGCTTTAGTACGCTATAGAGTTGAAGTTGATGGATTTGATGATACTTTTATTGTAGATATTTCAAATCCAGGAGGCAGAGGGATTTTTAAAGTTGTAGAAAAAGTAGATGTACTGCTTCCCAACAAGTTTCATTGTATTAAGAAATGAAGACTAATTGCAATAATCACATTTAATCTATTTGACAAAAATAAATATAAAAACTCAAACTATAATAGTTTTGAATCATATTTTCTCCATTAAACAGATTTAAAATCTTTATTCGCTTATTGCAATTGTTCCAGTATTTTTTATATTAATTTTTCGAAATAATTATTTATGATGCTAAATAAGTTGAATATATATTTCTTTATGTTTTTAATTTTTAT
>JALXDB010000008.1 GCA_026990615.1 Spirochaetota bacterium | reverse complement strand
ATAATATTTTATATAGCAATTTTCAATACCAAAACTGGAATCGTATAATGGGGAACAACCTCAAAAACGTTAGAATAGTGCTTGTTGAACCGAGAGGGGCCTTTAATATTGGTTCTGTTGCGAGGGTTATGAAGAATATGGGGATTACAGAGCTCGCACTTGTCAACCCTGTAGATTTTAAGAACGATGAAGGTTTTAAGGGAGCCGTTGGAGCGAGGGATGTTCTGGAAAATGCTCTTGTGTTTGACTCTCTTGAAGAAGCTGTAAAAGATACAAATCTCGTTGTTGGAACAACGAGGCGATCTGGAAAGGGAAGACGGATATCTTACACGGTGGAGGAGTTGTCGGAGAAGGTATTTCCTGTACTTGAAAATGGAAAAGTATCGATACTTTTCGGCCGGGAGGAAAGCGGTCTGCTTAATAGAGAAACAGATCTCTGCAATATTCTTGTAACAATTCCATCGAGCAAAGATTTCCCATCGTTAAATCTCTCGCATGCTGTTGCTGTTGTATGCTACAAACTGTTCACAGATACGATGGTTGAAGAGGTCCCCTACATTTCAAAACCCGTTACAAATGCAGAGATTGAGGGCCTGCTGGATTATATTCAGTCTGTTTTCAGGGACATAGGTTTTTTTTCAAAGGGGACACCGAGGTATGTAATCCCGCTTTTTAGAAAGATATTTGGAAGAGCTCTTCTTGACAGGGAGGAGTTTGATAACCTGACATATATCTTCCACAGGTTGCATGGGTTGTTCAAATCGAGATGCAAGGATGATGAATCACAGAAAGGCGAATAGAAGATGAATGAAACTATAGATTCTATTAAGAGGTACATTCAGGAAAGATTGGGTATAGTTGAAAAATCCTATAGGTACGAGCCTGTTCCCGAGATTGTGGGGATAATTAAAGATGGAATCGAAAAAAAAGATTTTATAGAGGAAAATAGAGGTATTCTTAAAAGGGAAATCCCACGGCTTATTGACCACACAAAGTTGAACCCCGATGCTACTGATAAAGAAATAGAAGTGTTATGCGAGGAGGCCCAGAGGTTTAATTTTTGTTCGGTTTGTGTTAATTCGTCTTTTGTTCAATTTGTTAGAGAAAGACTTAAGGGTAGCGGTATAAAGGTCTCCTCGACGGTTGGATTTCCGCTTGGAGCATCAAATACTGAGTCCAAGGTCTCTGAAGCAGTTAAAGCTATTGAAGATGGCGCTGATGAACTTGATATGGTTATAAATATATCAAGGTTGAAAGCCGGGGATTACAGTTATATCTTTGATGAGATAAGCAGAATAGTATCGCTGGACGATGAGATCAGGGTGAAGGTAATTATAGAAACATGTTATTTAAGCGAGAAGGAGAAAATAGCAGCATCTTATTCAGCCAAATTGGCCGGTGCACACTATGTCAAGACATCAACAGGTTTCGGTAGCTACGGGGCAAAGGTGGAGGATGTGAAGTTAATCAGGGAAGTTGTCGGGGATAGTATTGGTGTTAAGGCCGCAGGAGGAATTCGAGATATTGATACACTTTTAATGATGGTTGCTGCCGGTGCAACGAGAATTGGCACTTCTTCGGGGGTTAAAATTATAAAAACGCTGTAGAATTGCGGGAAACATAGGCATTATTGGAAAAGTGAGATCTGAATTATGAAAATTAGCTGGATCATAATTCCATTTCTATTGGTTATTTTTCTCCTACTGTGTCCGGTGGGATTGGTATTGGCTGAGAAGGAAGATTTTAGCACATCCTTTGAAGAATTTTTACCTTTAGGAGCAAAATCTGAAAATCATGATTCAAAGGAAAGCTACAGTACTTTCATGCAGAATCCTGATTTGATAAAAGATGCAAAGCTTGCAAGTATAAGATTTTTAAAAGAGCAGAAAAAGATAGTATTTAATTTAACTTCTGAAAATCCGGATACCTTCAAAGATAAACATCTAAAGTACGAAGTAATTACAGTTAATTTTCCCCCGCGCGTTGTGCTTAGAATGTACGGTGTTAAGAGCGACGATAGGCTGTTTAAGTTTTTCAGTAATATAGATATTGTGGGTATTGTGCAAAATCCATTTCTCCCTGATTTTATAACTGAGTATGTGATATTTTTCAAAGATTGGCTTTTAATACAGAGCTACTACGACGATGTTAAAAAGAATCTATCGTTGACATACGAGTTTACAGCTCCCCCATTCACAGAGGGGTACGGAATAAGGATAGCTGACACGAATATTGACCCGCTTTCTCAGGTAATAGAGATAAAGAACGAGTTGAGAAAGTCCGGAATTGAGGCCTATCTGCTTGTGGCTAACGACCATAAAACTATCGTTCTTGAATCCCCCTTTTACCCAACAAAGGAAGAAGCCGTAAACTACATGGAATCCCTGGAGAGTTTTGGGTATAAAGGAAAACTTGCAATTCGAAGCTACAGGGAGTTTCCAAAGGCCAATAGATTTGAAATAGTGTCGGAGCCTGTGGTTACCACAGGTGACCATATAAACCTTCAGGACCTTGTTTACAAGGAGTTTAAACCGGAAAAGATATATAGACTTAGCTATAGAGAGATATATGAACTTGTAAAGGATGTGTTCAGCCCTAAGATACAGAGTGATGAAGAGCTTCTGGCAAGGCAGTACTTTAATCTGGGAAATATCTATTCAAATTACGAAACAGAAGATGAAAATATTAAAAATATGGCAATTGTTGTAGCCGTTAAGTTTTACGAGATTGTTTACTTCTACTATCCAAAGACGGCTGTTGCAGATGATGCCCTGTGGGATATGGCCATGATAATAAGGGAGACGGGAATTCATGATGTTCTGACGGAAACAGAATGCTACAAGAGAATTGTTGAAGAATATCCGGAAGGCGATTACTATACGGATGCACTTTCATATCTTAAGGAGAGTCAGCTAAAAGATAGCGGGCAAAAAAACTAACCTGGTGATCTTTATGGATATAAAAAATATTACAATAATAGGGCTTAACGCTCTCGGTGGTTCACTTGGAATAGCTTTAAAAAGTTACAATCCGGATTATGTTATAACAGGGATTGACAAGGGCTCTGTTATAATAAAGGCAAAGAATCTGAAGGCTGTTGACAACGGATGTCTTTACAATGAACTTGAGGACGGAATAAGAAATGCCGACCTTGTTTTTCTCGCTACTTCCATTCGCGGCATCAAAGAATTAATTCCAAAAATAGCAAAGGTTGTCAAAAAGGACGCCATAGTAACCGATACCGGAATGGTTAAGAGGGATATTTCTGAGCTTGCCAGAGAACATTTTAAGAGCGGCGGAAACTATATTGGCGGACATCCGGTGGTTGGATTCAAAAGGGGAAGTGTTGAATTCTCCGATCCCTACCTGTTTTCAAACATAACTTATGCTCTGACGCCTGTTGTTTCAACGAGAGAGGCTGTTGATACTCTTGTAAGAATTGTAGAAGGTATAGGCAGCAGGAGTATTGTAATAGATCCCGCGCTGCATGATAGACTGATTGGCGAGATTAACAATATCCTTCAGGTTATAACCATTGCACACATAAATTCGGTATTTTCAGATCTGGATGAGGATTTGATAGATGTAGCTATTGCCCTGAGCAATGAAAGATTTAAAAAATTCTCAGAATCTCTCCTTATCGAGCCCTATTACTGGATCGAGGTGTTCAAATCAAATATAGATGTTATAAAAGAACATGCGGTAAAGTTTATTGAACATTTAAAGGGAACTGTCCAGAACCTTGAATCGGATAGATTTTACGAGGATTATGAAAGGGCAAGGGATTACATTTCACGTATCCCACATTTTAAAAAGGGGTTTAAGAGTAAACTTGCATGTCTGTACGTTGATATTAAGGATAAGCCCGGTTCAATAGCAGAATTAACGTCTTTGATAGCAAAACATGGTTTTGATATAAGGGATATTGAAGTCGTAAAGATAAAGGAAGGTGATTCCGTACTGATAAAAGTGGCTTTTAAATCCCAGACCATAGCATCGAAGGTTGGAATGATACTAATGGATGCCGGTTATTCGTACACTACATATCAGAGTTATGAGATAGATGGTATACTCTGAGCTGATTCGTTTTATCAAGAGTAAAGGTTTGGTGTTTGGGTGGGATTTGAATATACCACATAAGTGGCTTTAGATGTTTGAACCGCGTTGTTAGGGGACTCTGATTTTGAATGACATTTTGCTCGGAGCGCATGTTTCCATTGCCGGCGGTTTTGCCAGGGCGGTTGAGAGGGCTGAAAAATTAAACTGTACGGCCATTCAGGTATTTACTAAAAATCAGGTGAGGTGGGATGCTCCGGCTTTGAAGGACGATGAAATTGAGGAGTTTAATTTAAGGCTTTCGGCCAGTGGTATTCGGATTGTAGTTGGTCATTCCTCATATTTGATTAATCTTGCCTCGAATGACAAAACTATTGCAAAAAAATCAATAGATGCGCTATTTCTTGAGCTTGATAGGTGCAGAAAACTTGGTATTCCCTATTATGTAATTCATCCGGGTGCCCATAAGGGAGCCGGGAAAGAGAGGGGAATAACCAATATTATATACCGTCTGAAGGAAGCTGTAAAAGAGTACGGAGATTCCGTTACCCTTTGCGTTGAGACCATGGCAGGGCAGGGTACTACGATAGGAGAGAGGTTTGAGGATATAGCATCTATAATTGATGGAGTGGGGGATGAGATTGGAGTGTGTATCGATACATGCCATATATTTGCTGCGGGTTATGATATCAGGACAGAAGAGGCTTATAATAATACATTCAGCCAATTTGATAGGGTAATAGGTATGGATTTTCTAAAGGTTCTTCATCTTAACGATTCGAAGGCGGACCTCGGTGCACACGTGGACAGACATATTCATATCGGAAAAGGCAGAATCGGTCTAAAGGCTTTTGGATTTTTAATGAACGATTCGAGGTTTGCCGGTATACCGAAGATTATAGAAACCCCCAAAGACAGTAACTACGAGTATTACGACAGGCAGAATCTTGAAACTCTCAGGAGCCTTTTAAGTTGAGAATAGCATATCTGTTTTTTGTTTTAACCCTCATTTTTACTGCTCCGGTAGCGAGGATGTATGCCGGGTTAAGGGATGTAGCGGTAGGTGTGTCCATCCATTCCGGAATAGGAGTGGTTCTAGCAGAAGAAGATGGCAGTTTAGACTTCCCTGTTTACGGCGATCTATACGGCGAATACTCAAAGGCTAACTTCAAAATTCATGGAGGGATCGGATATTACGATGAAATAATTCCTCAAGAGGTATACATAGAGGCAGATAACAGCAGGGCAATGCTGAGGGCAGGCAGATTTTCGGAGTACTGGGGTATAGGACTTGGATACGATCCGCTTCCTGCTTTTACAGGCAGAAATGCATATTTTCCGGATAACATATTCTACATGAGGATGTTTATACCATCCTATGCTTTCCTTTTTGAAATGGAGATGGGAGACGTATCAAACGAAATTATTCTTGCCGATAGAGAGTCTAACACGTACAGTGATGAGGTAGATGACGGATTGGGAACCAGGGTCTTCGGATACAGGGTAATAACGGAGGGAGATATCTACAGAATAGCGATTGGTGCTTTAAAGGGGTTGAGGAGAACCCCCGTTCAATTTTTCACACAGGTTTCGGGGTATATAGGAGGGATCTACCAGTACCTTGAGGTCAACTGGCTGTACGATAGAGGCTCCAGCAGATGGACCGGGCTTTTTGGATTGAGCCGTAAGATATACAACAGTAAAGCGGCTCTGGAGCTGGTTTTTGATGGTGAGAAATCTCTTTTCCATATGGTGGGTGATATATACCCTGTTAAAAATCTGGAGCTTGAACTGGACAGCTATGTGGATATAAAAGATTTGAGTTCCTGCTGGAAGGCTGGGGCGAACTTCTATGCAAATGACAGCCTGTATCTGGCGGTAAGTGGTATCATGTTTTTAGGAAAGAAAAACAAAACCTTTTCGCAATCGTCCGCCGACAGCGAAAATAACAGTGCCGTTTATGTTACACTCAATTTTGAAAACCGCTGATTTTTCGAGATGAATCTCTTATTAATTCCGTTATAGTAACGAATCTATATCCCCGGCTCTTATAGTATGCAATATACTCCGGAAGTATGGAGATTGTTTTATCGAACCTTCTGGCGGTTCCGAGATGGGCGATGGATATTGCTCCATTTAAACCGTGGGGATCTATCTCTTCCCATTTTTTTAATCTGTCGAACATATCGGCTGAGCTGAAGTAATATGGATTTTTTATCCAGATTAGTCTTCCGGTTTTTTTATCTCTTTTAACTATACTCTTTTTTCTTACGTAATCATAAAAGTCCAGTGGGCCGAGTCTGTTGAAGGACCAGAATATATGGTATTTATAGCCGGACTCTGCTGCCATTTTCAGGATGCGATCATCGTAAGCTCCATATGGCGCCCTCCATATATGCGAGAGTTTGATCCCGGCCACTGTGTTGAGGGTGTCCTCAACTCTTTTAAGCTCAATTCTCAGGGTTATTCTATCTATAACAGTGTCAGATAGGGGGGTAAGCATAAGCCTTCTTCTTTTGGAAGCTTCGTATAATGAATTAACAAGGTTGTAATGAGACCATGTGTGGTTTCCAAATTCGCATCCTATTTCAGCCAGCTTTTTGAGGTAATAAATGTTCCTCTTAACAGAAAGCGATCCGCTGCTCAAAGATGGATTACCATTTGTTACAAAAATGGTAGCCCTCACTCTGAAGCTTTTGAGGGTTCTGTAAACAAACGGCAGCTCTTCACCTGTGCCGAGGTCAAAGGTCAATGCCGTCTCCTTTACATCTTTACTGCCTCTGAAGAAATTTTTAAAATCCGAGCTTGAACTGTCAATTTCATCCTCAACTTTTTTTATAGTTTCCGTTAAATCAATGTCTATAAGTTTATTGTTTTCAATCTTTAGATGAGAAAACTTTTCTTTCAGTTGATTCAGTTTAGTTCTGTATTCGATGTTTTCCATCTTCATAAGTTCGATGTTTTGAGCCATCCGGGTAATACTTCTGTCATAACTGTCCAATTTTCTTTTCAGATCATCTATGTACGGTTTAACCATAAACAGGTAAACTGATATTAACAGAACTGATATAAAAAATGTAGTGTAGGAAACTATTCTTATAAATCTTTTAAAGATATGTCTTCGAATGTTGCGGCGATACTGAGATCTGGTTAGTTCATAGATGTAGGTGTATACAATACTTTCTTTATTATCGTGCTTCATTAAAAATATTTTTTAATCAATCTATGTCACTGCTTTCTTTCTCTTAGTTCAAGAATTCTTCTCTTTAAAGGCAGCCACTTTTTATTGTACTGTACGGCGAGTTGATAGGATTCGAGATCTTTTCTCTTTTCGTCTATCCTGACAGGTGTCATATAGGATGTCTTTTTGAACCCCTTTAGCATCGTGGCGATTATAGATACAATATGTTTGTTGAACATAAACCTGTACGGAAGCGACAGCAGTATTATAAAGCCAAGTATAATGGTAAAGGCCAGCATGTTGATGTATGATGCAAGGCTCTTTGCATCCCTGTTGTTGAAGTATACTGTATAATCGCCTATTCTTCTTTTATAGTAGTCGTCATTGAGGTATGAATTGTTGAACTCTGTTAATGAAATTTTCTGATATATGATTTTTTTATTGTTCTTTATAAAAAGCACAGAGCTGTCATTTTTCAACAGTTTGTTAAAATCCGGGTTCTCCACATTGTTGATGTATGACCGGAGAATTTTTTCTGTAGCATAAGACTGGGATTTGATTACTCTACCTCCATTTATAAAGGAAAAGCCTATAACGGAGAGCAGAACTACCGCAATTGCTATCCCTGCAATTGAGGATATGTATCTGGAAGTTATTATATACCTGCGTTTGATCTTATTGAATATCTTTAACGTTCTCAGGAATCTGAACGTTCTAACAATCCTGACTACTTTTACTATCTTGAAAAAGCTGAAAGCCCCGATTGATGATATTACACCCGCCTTACCTGAAAAAAATGTAATATAGATAAGCGGTCCTGAGTTTAGAATAAGAAGAGGAAGTGAGCTGAGAAAGTCAACAAAACCTCCTTCCCTCATAAAATATGTAACCGCAGCACGTTTTTTTGCAGAAACAAAAAGCCTTGCAAAAAACTCTATACTGAATATAACATCTATGGCAAATCCTGCAATCAATGAATAAAGCCTTATCTGTTTATCCATGTATGAAAATGTTGCATATTCTTCGAAGAAGGTTTGAAGTATAGCTATTATGATTACAAAGATAATAAATGGCTCTATAAATTTCCCTAGATAGCTGTTTTCGCGGGTGGATTCATTCATCTTTTTCTCCCGAATTAATGAGTGATAAGTATATCGGTAAAAAACTGCGGTGCCTGTATTTCCGGGTTCTGTTCATATCCTGTTGTTTGCGCTACATAGTATTCTGTATTAGTTTCGGCATATTTGAAAATTTCTCTAACAGTAATATAGCCGTCGGAGTTGTAGTCCGCCTCTTTTTCTGCTATTCCTCTGATTAGATAATAGGTAAAGACTCCGTGCCCGAGTGCAGGTGATTCCCATGAGTATTCATCCTGGGAAGAGGCTGTAAGTACAGGTATCTCGTATATATCAAGGTCATCGCTCGCTGGGTTTGTGGTAAGGGCCTTTGTACCGGCTGCCCCGGCCAAATCAATAGTGCGTTTTTTAAACCCGTAATCGGATAACCCTTTGTTTATCAACCCGCCGCTGTTGCACGAATCGAATATAAACACGCCCTTCTGTGTCTTACTTGCAGAAAAAATTTCTCCAATCTCATCATCACGTATGAGTGTTGAGTAATCGTTTGGATCAAAATCGACAGGTACAATACACTCGTCGTATCCATCTGTTTCATCACCGTTGTCGTCAGGTAGCTGGGTTCCATGGCCGGAATAGTAAACGAGTATAAGATCGTTTGCTGTTGCATTTTCGACAATTGTGCTTAGAGAGGTTAGAATGTTCTGCTTTGAGGCATTTTGAGTACCGCTTTCATCGGTAAGGAGGGTTATATTTTTTTCATCCCATCCGTTGTTTACCAGAGCATCGCGAATACCATTTGCGTCGTTTACACAGTAGGATAGGTCTTGAGTTGAATCAAGATTCACATAGTCATTGATTCCTATAATAAGAGCATAGGAAGTCGGATTTGTGCTGTTTACAGTGCAGGAAACTAAAATACCCAATACAAGAAGCAATCCCGGTATTAGAATTTTTAAGTATTTCATGATCTTATTGCCCGCCTGGATTTTCTATTAAAGAGTATAAACCTGGTTTCAACCATAAGGGTGTCGCTTAATTTGTAGCCATCAAAGAAGCCATGGCTATAGCAGAGGTACACTCCACCAAATCTGGGGAATTTTTTACTTTTAATCTCCACGCCAG
>JALXDB010000007.1 GCA_026990615.1 Spirochaetota bacterium | reverse complement strand
GAAAGAAAGAGCTTTGATCAATCCACATTTGTAATTGAAAGAATATGCGGCATATGTTCAACCAGCCATCCCTTCGCCTACACAAGGGCCGTTGAGGATATCTTCCCGGTTGAAGTTCCGCCCCGCGCAAGGTATATAAGAACAATTATTGCCGAAGGTGAAAGAATACACTCTCATCTACTGTGGCTTGGTCTGGCCGGGCATTTTCTTGGATACAACACAATTTACATGTGGGTGTGGAAATTAAGAGAAGAAATTCTCGATGTCATGGAGATCCTATCCGGAAACAGGAACAACTACGCCATGTTTAAGCCCGGAGGAGTCAGAAGAGATATAAACCCGGACGATATTCCGCTCGTTATTAAGAAGATAGATTCTATTGTACCAACACTCGACAGGCTGAAAAAGGCTATTCTCGATGACCCGGTGCTTCACGCAAGGCTAAAAGGCATAGGAGTACTCACAAAGGAAGATGCTATCAGCTACTGTTCGGTAGGTCCAACGGCAAGGGCTTCGGGAGTGGAGAAAGATGTAAGAAAAGATACAAACTACGGTGCATATGGTGAAGTAGACTGGAACATGATAGTAACCTACAGGGGTGATGTTTTTGAGAAGGTTGTGGTCAGGATACTCGAGCTGTACGAATCAATTAAGATTATGAAAACATGCCTCAACAAACTTCCTCCTGGAGAAATCGATCTAAAATTGAAGGACATCCCTCCCGGCGAGGGTATAGGTACCCATGAAGCGCCGAGGGGGGAGACTTTCCACTATGTAAGGAGTGATGGAACAAACAGGCCTGCAAGGCACAAGGTAAGAGCACCAACTTATATGAATCTTCCCACATGTAAATCAACCGTAATCGGTGAATCGGTGGCAGATGCAACAATAATTCTCGCCTCGATAGATCCGTGCTACTGCTGTACTGAAAGAATGGCCACCTACGATCCAGAGGGCAAACTTTTGTACGATAGCAAGCAGCTCATTAAGCTTTCTCAGGAAAAGACAGAAAAAATTAAAAGAGAGATGGAAATAAAATGAAACTACCGAAGATAAGAGAATTATTAGAAGCCATCAAGGCTGTTTTTAAAGGCCCCTACACTTCAAAGTTTCCCTATGAACCTCATGTTCCCTATCCAAGCTTCAGGGGACAGCCGAAATTTAATCCGGATAAATGCGTGGGCTGCCTGGCCTGCGAGCAGGTGTGTCCAGCAGAAGCTATTTCGCACAGGGATGTTCTGGACGATGGAATACCCAGAAGAATTATGATTCACTACACAGATACATGCATCTTTTGCGGATCATGCGAGGCTAACTGTATCGCCGATAACGAGGGAATAAAATTATCGAATGAATGGGAGTTATCATTTTTTGACAGAAAGAATGCCTATGAAACAGTAGAAAAAGAGCTTCAGCTATGCGAAATCTGCGGTACTGTTATCGCATGCAAGGATCACCTAAAATGGATTGCAGAAAAGATTGGCGAGCTTTCGTTCTCCAGCCCAACCCTCTACCAGTCTTATTTTCTGCAGCAGGGTATAATAGATGAAAATGTTATAAAATCATTCAAAGACAGAGGACGCTCCGATAGAATTAAAATACTCTGTGCAAGGTGCAGAAGAGAGACAACTTTAACAACAAAATGACAGTTGATTTTGAATATACAGGCCCAAAATATCAAAATCCACCTCCACAAAAATCCCTGTTTATACCTATTTTAAATGCAATTTCGCATGCAGGTCCCGGATCTGCTGTCCGCTTTAAAATAACTGTAAAAGTTGATTCAGCATGAAGATCGAAGATATTCTTAAAAAATACAGGACCAAAAGGATACTTTTTGTAGGAACCGGTAACATGCTCAGAGGAGACGATGCTGCAGGACTATACATTATCTCTGAGTTAAAAAAGATTAAGGACCTGCCTATAGTTTATGCAGAGGGAGGTATTGAAAACTACATCGGCAAGATTGCTAAGCATCGACCTGAAATCATTTTTATCTTCGATGCAGTACATCTGAAAGAAAAGCCCGGGACTGTAAGAATTTTCCCGCTCAACTACGCAGCAGACTACTCCATGCTTGCCCACAATTTTTCCATGGAAATGCTGCTGGAAATATTCAGTTTTCTTAACATATCCGAGATTTATATGATCGGCATACAACCGGAAAATTTAAAAATCGGAAAAGGAATGTCCGAAGCTGTTATTAAAAGTGCAGATAAAATTATCAATGAAATAAAGAACTCTCTGATAAATACCGACACATGAAGAATTAATTCCGGCCGATATTTATTACTGGTTAAAAATCTTGCAATTATACAATCCCATTTGGACATAGAAATTGCATCTAATCTGTTAGCAAATTAATGTCTGTGCTCCTCTATCTTTGGTGGTTTAAACTCTATATTCTCAACGTCGAATGTAAAGAATGATGGCAGTGCCATCAAAACTCCTCTCTGCCCCCCTATTTCATTTGTAAAATCCCTCAAAACCTTCTCTTCTCCCATAACCATGATAACCTCCATACAATGCTCATGGGTAACATGGATATGATTGGAGAAAAGTATATTCTTCTGGTAGCTATGCTGAATCTCTGTAAGTGCCTCTGTAAGGTTTCTAACATGATGGTTATAGACAATGGTGACGGTTCCTATCACGTTGTTAGTGCTTACTCCCCTTTCCAGGGCAAGTTTTTCCCTTATCAGATCCCTTATTGCCTCGCTTCTATTCGTAAATCCATGTGTCTTTATAAACCGGTCAAACTCTTCAAGCAGATGTCTTTCCATTGAAACACCAAATCTAATTAGCTCTGACATATCATAACTCCATCTTTAAAAT
>JALXDB010000006.1:1925-2838 GCA_026990615.1 Spirochaetota bacterium | reverse complement strand
ACATAGGTAGTGTCACCGTATTTTATATATCTGAAATAATCGGGATCTTCTGATTCTTTTATCAATTCAACCTGTCTTTTGATCAGATTTTTAAGTTTTTTATCAATATGGAATTTTCTGGTACCACTGGATTTAACAGCAATGGCCTTCAGATTCTTGGCGCCCATCACTGCTCCTATCCCTGTTCTTCCGGCTGTATCGCTCGGGGGGAAGATAACCGAAGCGAATCTCACAAGATTCTCCCCGGCCTGCCCTATAACAGCCACCTGAAGATCCCTGATACCGGTATTTTTAACCAGGGATTCCCATGCAGATCCTGTATCAAGACCCCATATAAATTGGGCATCTCTTATTTCAACTGACTCATCGTTAATGTATATATAAACAGGCCTGTCGGATTTTCCGGTTATAAGTATAGAAAGAATACCGCAATCAAAAAGCTCCTTTCCAAAATAGCCACCGGCATTGGACGAACCTATTAAACCGGTTAGAGGAGAAATTGATCCAAGATGTATACGTGATGATGAAAGAGCAGGTGTGCCCGTTAGCAGCCCGTTCGAGAATATCAAAGGATTGTCTTCATCAAAAGGATCGGCAACGGAAATTGCACGATCCATAAGATAATGTATGTTTAGACCTTTACCACCCAAAAATCTCTTTAATAAAGTATCGGGTATATCTTCTTTAATTATCTTCTTTTCTGTTAAATTAATTTTAAGAATCTTTCTTTTCTCAAACATTCTGTTCTGTTTCCGTATATGTCTACAAGATCTCAACGATGAATTAAACAGATAGCCACAAAAAACCAGCTACCTTTTTTTCAATTCAATTATCCTGGTTAGCTCTTTCATTATCTTTTCATCAAGAGGCTCGGGTTTGTGGTTTTTTAGTATATCACGGACCTTTTCATTTG
>JALXDB010000006.1:0-1915 GCA_026990615.1 Spirochaetota bacterium | reverse complement strand
TCATTTGCCCTCTGTATTAGATCTCTACCGTCTTCTTTTTCCCATACTTCGAAGGTCGTTTTTGTTAAAAGTTCGGGATAGAAGTTTTCTTTAAAGTGCTTTAATGTATGCTCCGTTGACAGGTACTCACCTCCGGGACCCACTTCATGAATTACATCAAGTGCAAGGGTATTGTAATTTATCTCAAAACCCCTTGTAAAATATCTCATCATCTTTATTACTTCATTAAAAATTACCACAAGCTCAAGAGATGTAGTTAACCCGTCCTCAAGATAGCCAACATCATGGATCAGATTGCCTCCATTTAAAGATGTCAGCATGATCCACAGGGCACCCTCCATAGTTGCCTGTGCATCCAGAACAGTCGAATCAGTACATCCGGCGACACTGAACATGGGCAGTCTGTAGTATTTTGCCATATCTGCGAAAGCCGTATTGGCCAGCATATACTCTGGAGTTACATAGGGGGCCTGTCCGGTTCTCATATCCATAGGGAGTGCACACTCCCCGTAAAGAAAAGGAACATCTCTGTTTATCAGTTTGCCAAGAACATACCCGCCCAGCATCTCCGCGTTGGCCTGAACTATACCTCCAGCGATTGTCACGGGACCCGTTGCTCCGGTAAGGACCGCCGGGGTAAATATAACGGGAAGGGATTTCTCCGACATGAACATCAACTGCTGGGCCGCCTCTTCAGGTATGGTGAGAGGAGAGATTGGTTCAGCATACAAGATTATGAAAGGATTGTTCTTAAGTCTTTCCTCTCCCCCCGCAACAATCTCCGCCATTTCAACTATCGTCTTTAGATTGTCGAGGTTCCAACTCGTAAAAACAACGGGCTTTTTGGTATTGCTCACCATCATAAGGAAGTGGTAAATGTCAGAAATGGCTGGATCCACATCGCTGGCCAGTGCCGCGCTCATATTAAAACTTATTTCAGGAAGGTAATCCACAACCCTGGCAGCATTTGCAACATCCTCCAGGACCGCTTTTCTCCTCTTTCCCGTAAATGGGTCAATTACATTGGGAGTATCGGAGCCAGTACCAAAATACTCATTATTATGTTCAAGAAACATGGCCGGCTCCCCATTCCTATCACATACAGGAATCCTGGGGGGAGTGGTATCTATTGCCCATTCAACAAGACTGGGCGGAATCTTAACTATCTCTCCATCCACAGTGCAGCCGGCTTTCCTGTACACTTCAATTGCTTTTTTATCCTTTACTGCAATTCCTGTTCTCCTCAGCACTTCAAGGGTGGAGAGATGGATCAACTCTTTTTTTTCATCGCTCAATATGCTGTATCTCGGTACATTAAGTCTAAATCTATCATCCATGGCTATCTCCGTACATTACAAATTACTATATGGGATATCAGTAACAGACAAACTCAAAAATTGTTTTTAAAATTCTAGAATGATTAAACTATCATTAAGTGATTATTAAACAAGGCCGCTCCTCCCTTAAAACTACAATTGTAACTAGTAATATATCTATAAATTTTTAAAACAAATCAATCAGATTTTTCAAAAACCTTTAAAATATCCTCCCGCAACTTAAGCTTACAATTACTACACAAAAAAATGCAATAAAAGGACTTATCAAAAAAACTTATGTTTTTAGTACAATATATGAGATTGTATGATATACCGGGATAATAAAATTATATAAATATATCACAATCGTCCTGGCAAAATTAATGATAAGTTAAAGGTCTATCGAAAATGGATAATTTTTATTCTGGATTTTGCAATCGCGTTTTTAGCTCCTCTCATCCTAGAACATTTTCTTAGAAAAGAGAGCTAAAATAATTGTTGAATAAGTTTTTCTAGAAAAATGCATTTAAAGAAAATTTTCGACTATTCAAACTATTCAATGAGACTACAGGCAAACAACAGAAATTAAATAACAAGCA
>JALXDB010000005.1 GCA_026990615.1 Spirochaetota bacterium | reverse complement strand
GCATATATTTGATATTTTCACACTAAAAATAGTGACCGATCTACCGGGTCTGAATGAAAATCTCAGGAGTGTATTCGATCGGTTCATCTGTACGAATGGATTGTTTTTTCATTTAGTTATACAATTAATAGAAATAATAGAAAAGAAAATTTAACTGTTTTAACAGCGCCTGTTTTTATGTTTTTAAATAAAAGTATTGGTTTAAGAAGGATGTAGACAGATAGTTTACTGTAATTTGTGCGAAAGGGTTTATATATCGGGAGGGGAACATGTCGGAACAACTTATTTTAAAACACCTGCCTTTTATACGTATTTTACCGGCATGGGCGCAGGAGCTTTCCTACAAGTACTGCTCAAAAACATCAAACCTCTATATAGTACACGGAAATATAAGGGATTTTTTACCCCATAAGATGAACGAGGATGAATTTATTTTTGTTAAAATTCAGAGCTATATATCTGAGGTTCTTTTTGGAAACAGGGATATAATCATCTACTACGATAGGTCATCGGGTATAACATTCTGCAGAAACAGCATGAAACAGGATTATCTGCGCGAGATGAAGTATCTCTTTCCAGATAAACCGGTGTCCGATTTTTTAACAAGGGACCCAGTGGAAGCCTTTAACTATCTCGAAAAGTTTTTCTACAGCACCCTTAAGGATAAAATACGTGTTGTTTTAATTGTTGACTATGCAGAAACAATCATTCCAAACACGGATATTTCCCACTATACAGATGAGGATAGGTACTGCCTTGTTACTTTAAAACGCTGGGCAAACGACCCTATGTTCAGCGAACACGATGTTTCCATAATACTCCTTACAGAAAACCTTGCTGATCTGAGTCCCAGAATCGTAGGTTCTCCTGGCACGGTTAAGGTAAATATTCCTATTCCCGATGAGAAAGTCAGGGAGAGTTTTTTAAACTATCTTTACAAGCAGGGGAAACTGCTTCTGGCCGACAACCTCGACATAAGAAAGATGGCTCAGATTACCGGAGGTTTAAACCTTGTAAATATAAACCAGCTAGCTGCAGAATCGTATCAGGAAGACAGACCGATCTCTCTTGAATACTTGAAAAGAAAGAAAAAGGAAATTATAGAATCCGAAGCCATCGGTCTGTTGGAATTTATTGAATCCGAGTACAACCTTTCGATGGTATCCGGCCACGATTTTGTAAAGAAGAGGTTTAAAAGTGCTGCAAAGGCAATTAAAAAAGGCAGACTTGATGTTCTCCCCATGGGCTACTTGATAGCTGGCCCCGTAGGTACCGGAAAGTCTTTTATGGTTACCGCTTTTGCCGGTGAGATTGGAATCCCGATTGTAAAGTTTCAAAACTTCAGAAGCAAGTGGCAGGGAGTCACAGAATCAAACCTCGAGAAGATCCTTAATATTTTAAAGGCAATGGCTCCTGTTGGTGTTATGATAGATGAGGCAGATGCATTTTTGGGCAACAGGCATCAGGAGGGAGACTCCGGAACAAGCAACAGGATATTTGCCCAGATAGCCTCCTTCATGGGAAACACCGACTACAGGGGTAAGATTATATGGTTTCTGATAACGTGCAGACCGGATCTTCTTCCCATAGACCTGAAGAGACAGGGTAGGGCAGAAGAGCACCTGGCTCTGTTTTATCCCGAAACAGAAGAGGAGAAGATTGACCTTTTTGAAACACTTGTCAAGAAGTTAAAGATAAAGGTATCGAAGAACGTTGACATCGTTAAGCTTTTTGAAGAAAACAGATTTGAGTTTTCAGGAGCCGATTTAGAGTCTATTTTAATAAGGGCCAAGTTCCTCGCAACCATGAACAATCATATAATCATAACTGAAGAGGATCTCCGCCAGACAATAAGGGATTTTATACCTCCCAGCTATCCACACGAAATTGAACTTCAGAATCTTGTTGCTGTTCTTGAATGTACCAGCAGAGAGATGGTGCCAAAAAAGTTCAGGGACTATGACAGGCACAGGCTTGTAGAAGAAATTATGGAGCTAAAGGTTCTGCTCGGTGAAAAGGACTCTCTCGAAACATAGAGTATTAAAAAAGCCCGCTTGTGCCGTGTACCGGGGCCGATTTGAACCTGATTCTCTCAGGTGGGTTGCCTCACACCTGCTTCCTGTACTCTAAAACCTCAAAGGGCGAGCGCATTCCACAGGTAAATATTGGCATCCCTTCAATTTTGGGTGTTGGCTCAAAATTTGGCTAGTCCGGTATCACGAACACAGCAGGCAATTAGAATTTACTCTAAAATGTGAATGTAGTAAACATAATATGTTGCTCTCATGAAAATGGTTCCAGTTGTTTATTATAAAGGTTTCATCAGTGGAAAAAGAACCACATCCCTGAGGTTCTCCTGATTGGTCAGGAGCGCCACAAACCTGTCTATGCCCATTCCCCACCCCGACATAGGGGGCATTCCATGTTCCATTGCAGTTAAAAAATCCTCATCCATTACCATAGCTTCGCTGTCACCCTGGCTGCGAAGTTTCGCCTGTTCCTCAAGTCTTTGACGCTGGTCTATAGGGTCAATAAGCTCGCTGTATGCATTTACTATCTCCCATCCTTTGACAATGAGCTGGAACCTATCGGTGATCTTTGGATTTTTATCGTTTTTTCTTGCGAGCGGTGAAAGTTCTATTGGGTGATGTATTACAAAAAGAGGCCCTTTTATCTTCTGCCTTGATACTTTTTTAAAAAGATTATCTATGATAGTCCCGAGTCCCATCTTTTCAATATCCTGAATTTCATAACCCCTTTTCGCTACCTCTTTTCTCAATGCCTCGGCATCGTTGTAGTTGTATATATCGATACCTGTATCTTTTAGTATTATATCTCTGAGGC
>JALXDB010000004.1 GCA_026990615.1 Spirochaetota bacterium | reverse complement strand
CTGGCTCATATCTCTGGAAAAATGAGGATGCATAATATAAGGATTCTTCCCGGCGATAAAGTGAGTGTTGAGCTGTCGCCTTACGATCTTAACAGGGGAAGAATTACATATAGATACAAATAGTTTAATTGGAGAAGGACAATGAAAGTAAGGGCTTCTGTTAAACCAATTTGCGATAAATGTAAGGTCATAAGAAGAAAAGGCGTGGTGAGGGTTATTTGTGAGAACCCCAAGCATAAACAGAGACAAAAGTAGGAGAAAGACTAATGGCAAGAATTGCAGGCGTTGATTTACCAAATAACAAACGGGTAGTAATTGCTTTGACCTATATATACGGAATAGGGAGAAGTTCTGCAGAAAAGATTATAGAGGAATCTGGGATAAGCCCGGATAAAAGAGTTTACGAACTTACTGATGAAGAAATAGCCAAGTTAAGAAATATTATAGAAAAGAATTATAAGATTGAAGGTGAGTTGAGAACAGAGGTCTCAATGAATATAAAAAGACTTATCGATATTGGGTCTTATAGAGGCCTCAGGCACAGGAGAGGGTTGCCTGTAAGGGGTCAGAGGACGAGAACAAACGCACGTACGAGAAAAGGCAAGAGAAAAACTGTTGCAGGAAAGAAAAAATAAAGGAGTATTTAAGTGGCAAAGGCTAAAAAGACAAGAACCAAAAGAAAAGAAAAAAAGAATATCGCAAGCGGAATTGCTCATATTCAGTCCACATTTAACAATACAATAGTAACAATAACGGATAAACAGGGTAATACAATAGCCTGGTCCAGTGCTGGAAGCCTTGATTTCAGGGGAGCAAAGAAAAGTACCCCTTTTGCTGCTCAGATGACGGCAGAAGATGCGGCAAGGAAGGCAATGGAGCATGGTTTGAGAGAGGTTGATGTTTATGTAAAAGGACCAGGAGCCGGAAGAGAATCTGCAATAAGAACTCTCCAGGCAGTAGGATTAAAGATAAATTTGATAAAGGATGTAACGCCGATTCCTCATAATGGATGCAGACCCAGAAAGAGGAGAAGGGTTTAAATAAACAATCTATACAGTACTAAATAATTTTTAAATCTTTTTGAAAGATTTGGAGGAGTTTTATGGGTAGATATCTGGGGCCTTCCTGCAGGTTATGTAGAAGAGAAGGCATGAAGTTAATGTTAAAGGGAGAAAAATGTATATCGAGCAAGTGCCCCATGGTTAAGAGAAGAACACCGCCCGGTCAATTGCCCAAGAGAAGGAGTAAAATATCCGAATACGGTATACAGCTTAGAGAAAAACAGAAAGTCAAAAGATACTATGGTGTTCTGGAGCGCCAGTTTAAGAGATATTTTGAGATTGCATCGAGAAGAAAAGGCGTAACTGGCGAGATTTTAATAACTCTGCTGGAACAGCGCCTTGACAACGTTGTGTATAGAATGCATTTTGCACAATCCAGAAAGATGGCAAGGCAGCTCGTAAGACACGGTCATATTCTCGTTAATGGTAAGAAAGTTGATATACCTTCATATTTTGTAAAAGAGGGTGATGAGATAGAGGTTAGAGAAAAAAGCAAAAAAATGACAGCAATACTGGAAAGCCTTAAAAATGTCTCAAAAGTAGGAACTGTGCCATGGATAGAAGTTGATCCTGATAATTTAAAAGGCAAATTCCTTTATATACCGAAACGAGAAGAAATTGATCTACCGGTTAATGAACAGCTAATAGTCGAGCTCTATTCTAAATAATTGAGGGGTTAGCATAATATGGCACATAAAAATCTTCTAAAAGGGATGAAAAGACCGAGGTCCCTTGTAATAGAACATGAAGAAAACAGGCCAGATTACGGAAGAATAATCGCAAGCCCGCTTGAAAGGGGCTATGGCACTACACTTGGAAATTCGCTTAGAAGGGTTCTTTTGTCCGCACTTCAGGGCTATGCTATAGTTGCAATTAGAGTTGAAGCATACGATCCCGAAACGGATAGTATGAGGCTCATTACGAGTGAGTTTGATAATATTCCGGGTATGGTTGAGGATACAGTAGACTTTATTTTGAATTTAAAATCTGTTAGATTAAAACTCAACGATGAATCTGAAACTAAAATGATAACAATTACCAAAGAGGGTAAGAGTGAGTTAAAGGCCGGTGATCTTGCAGTAGATAACAATATTACAGTTTTAAACCCGGATGTTCATCTTGCAAGTTTCAGCGAAGGAAGCAAGGTTGTAATTGACATGCAGATAAATCGAGGAAGGGGTTATGTACCAGCCGAGAGAAATGCTGAAAATGTAGAAACTATAGGAACAATCCCCATAGATGCTATATTTACACCAATCCGAAAGGTTAATTTCAGAGTGGAGAATGCTCGGGTTGGACAGAGGGGAGATTACGATAAATTGATCTTAGAAGTATGGACCGACGGAAGCATAATGCCGGAAGATGCTGTAGCCGATGCCGCCAAAATCCTTAAAGATTACCTGATGCATTTTATCAACTTTAACGAAGAGTTCGAGGATGAAGAAAGCGAAGTCGATGAGGAACTTGAAAAGTTGAAGGCTATACTTGCAACACCGGTTGAGGAACTTGAACTTTCCGTAAGATCATCGAACTGTTTAAGAAATATAAACGTAAAAACGATTGGCGATCTTGCAATGCTTACGGAAGAGGAGATATCCAAAACAAAGAATTTCGGAAAAAAATCTCTTCAGGAGATAAAAGATAAACTGGCAGAGTACGGGTTAACTCTTGGAATGAAAGAGTACATAGAAGAAAAACTGGCAAAAGAGATGGAGACCAAGAAATGAGACATCTAAAAAAGGGTAGGAAATTAAACAGAGATAAAGAACACCGCAAAGCCTTGATA
>JALXDB010000003.1 GCA_026990615.1 Spirochaetota bacterium | reverse complement strand
CTACATCATAGCCTTAAACAAAAGAGACACCAGGTCAGAGGAGTAGAAAGTTCATACTTAAATCCTTAAAAAGGAAGCAATTATGATAAAAAACAGGGCCCTGTTAACAATGTTCTCCTTTTTATCCATGTTTTTCCTTGGAGTAAGCGGTTCCGTTATTGGTGCTGCTGCCAAAAATATTGGACTGACTCCGTTTCAGATAGGAATTATTCTTGCTTCTCAAAATGTGGGTTTTATCATCTCAGTCATTTTGAGCGGCTCACTTTCGGACACAGCAGAAAAGACAAAACTTCTCTTTATTGGAAGCATAATACTCGGTCTTTCCTTTCTGGTTTTCTACAGAGTACCCTCCTTTGCAGTAAACGTTGGAATAATGTTCATGATTGGCTTCGGGATAGGTATATACGAAGGCACGACAGATCCAATGCTACTAGAAATACATAAGCAGAATCCGGGTATTTATATCAATATCAATCATTTCTTTGTTAACATAGGTTCGCTAACAATAACGGTATACCTTATATTTCTCGAAATGAACTGGCGCAGGTCTATGGTTCAATCAGGGATTCTCGTCCTTGCTCTGGGTCTTCTCTTTCTGCTTTCAAAAATAGAAAATCACAGTGTATCCGAAATATCAATCTTCAAAAGACTCGGAGAGATAAAAAGTGATATATATAGAATTGCGGTTATATTCACCCTTACGGCAATAGCTGTTGGAATGGAGACCGGGACAATAGGAATTCTCACCTCTTTTTTAATGGATCTACGGGGATTTAACCAGTTCAATTCAAAAATAGGATTAATTATTTTTGTATCCGGTATTGCCACAGGCAGGTTGCTAACCGGGTATATCACAAAAAAGGTGAAAATACACACAATACTTCAGAGCCTTTTTTTAACGGGCAGTATCTTTTATTCACTTTTATACTTTTTAAACACAGGAAGATTCATCTACCCCGTTATATACATAACCGGCCTTACCGTTTCAGCTGTACTGCCCCTTTTAATCACATTAACGGGTGCTATATATCCTGATTTTTCGGGTACAGCACTTGGGGTAATAAAAATGGGTATTCCAATAGGCGGGATCATAATTCCGCTCATAGTTTCGTTCGTATCAAAATTTTTGAGCTTTAAATACTCGCTGGCTGTTTTTCCAGCCGTATATCTATTCGGTTTTCTGATTTTTATAACTAATAAAACAAAACTGGCTCCATCTAAAAAAGTATGAATAGAGAAACAACTTACAACAGGGCGTTTATTGCAGCAATAACCTTTTCCAGCATATTTCTATTTTCTCTTGGTATAGTCGGCTCTGAGAGATTAATTCCGATAATCGAAAGGAGCCTAAACATCAAACACTGGAAATCCGGCACAGTGATATCTTCAAACCTGATCGGGTTTCTTATCGCCATAATCACAGGCGGGACATTATCGGATTTTTTCCCCAGAAAAACTATCCTCGTAACGGGGCTTTCTCTACTAATAGCAGGTTCTTTCCTCTTTGGAATGGCTTCCAGCTACTTATGGCTTCTCATCGGCAATCTGTTTATAGGATGTGCAGGCGGGCTTTTAGAAGGCACTTTCAGCCTTGTTATCATGGATACCTTCAAGGAAAAAAGGGGAATGGCCCTGAACCTTTCCCAGGTTTTTTTTGGTCTCGGTGCTGCAACCGCCCCGTTTCTTGTGATGATCTTTGAAACCTGGAAATACTACTACCTATCCATTTCATCTTTGACAATTGTAATCCTGTTGCTTGTTTTTAACATTCGCATACCCGGCAAAGGAAACGATAAGATTAGTTTTAATGGAAATAACCCCGGATCAATTTTTCAACTCTTTTTAAACAAAAGGTTTATTTTAACCGTCCTGGCCATGTTTTTATACAGCTGCGCCGAAATGGGCATTGCATCATGGATCAGCTCCTACTTTGTAAACGAACTTAAATCTTCGAGATTTATGGGGACAGTTGCTCTCTCATCTTACTGGTCTGCCCAGCTGATCGGAAGATCAACGATCGGCTTGAATGTCGATAGAATAAAAAATGAAGTTTTGATATCCTTCATGTTTCTGATTTCAACCCCCTTCCTTCTGGGGGCTGCCCTTACCAGAGTCACCCTTCATTCATGGATACTGTTTACAATTACCGGGTTTACAATGGCGCCGCTCTGGCCCACGATACTATCCGACGCAAGGGGGCACTTTACAGACTATCCTGGCACTGCATTTGGCATTATTGCAGCATCCGGAGCAAGCGCGGGAATAGTTGTACCGCCCCTGATAGGAAGGATTGCAGATATATATTCTATAAGTACCGGAATTTTGATAACCCCGGCCGCCATGCTTATCGGAGGCGGCATATACCTTTATCTTTTAATAATAAAACATAATAATAAATCGACCCAGAGGCGAGAGATGAGATAAGATGAAAAAAGAGAAGATATTTTTATGTATAGATGCAGGTACAACAAGATTTAAGGCGGCTGTTATTAATTCGTCAGGCAGGATAATTAAAAAGGCAGATTACTACTATAATCCACTCCATATGAGAAGTTTTAAATACCACACTTATAAACCTGATAGTTTCTACAATGCACTGTTTTCAACTCTGAAAAAGATGGAGATATCAAAATTTGAGATTTCCGGTATAGGAATAACCGGTCACGGACAGACATTTGTACCTGTGAATGCCTCTTCCGCAATCCCTCATACCGAGATCGTTGGATATATGGATGAACGTTTGATAAAATACTTCAATATGGTTAAAGAGGTTAAGGGGGAAAATCCCGTATCCCTGATGTACATTCCCCTGGCACTATTCTACAAATATGAATATCCCGAAGCCTAT
>JALXDB010000002.1 GCA_026990615.1 Spirochaetota bacterium | reverse complement strand
TTAATTACACACTGTTTTATAAGAGAGTTTTCAGGATACTTCTCCTGTTCCCCTATTTCGGTTTAGATTTTGAGAAAAAGCTTAAAAACTTGCTTGAAAGAATCATTAAAAATGCCAGGTCCGGAATAGCACAGAATATAAAAGAGCTTATACTTGTAATAAACGTTCATTTAAAAACACTTTTCAACAAAATTAAGGATGAACACCTCTCACTCTTTAATGTAAAATCGAAGGATGATTTCTTCAGGCGATTACTGGCATGGTATTTTGAGTTTATTCTGCCTGAAAATATATTGAAAGACTCATTAAAGTATTTTGCATCACCTCTTTCCGGTTCTCCAAAGTCTATAGTCGATAGAATAGTAAAATATTTTAATTTGGCCGGTGACAATCCTGTTGGAGTCCCTCCTGAAATAAACAGACTTAAAGCGTCTCTGTATCTGTTTTTCGAGACGGATGAGAGAGGCAGAAAATCAACCTACAATACTCTGAAAAAGGTAAAGCCCGGGATAAGGGACAGTGTGGCTAAACTGGCAAGGCTGGTTAGAGCCGCAGGATTGTTAAAGGCTAGATCTTTAATTAAAAATATAACTGAAATATACGAGTACAGCGTAAGAGAGGGTATTATAAGCTTGGAGGCATCAGCCATTGAAGCACTTGGAAGGTTCGGAGTTGATACAGTTGAAAGAAGAATCGATGAAGCTGTTGAAAAGATGGGAGATAGAGTAGACCCTGCAATCCTCAGTTCTTTGATGGTACTTCCGTTTATGTTTAGTATTAAAAGGATTGAGCTGGGAATACATAAATTGATGAATAGAAATGTTAATCTGGAGTACAAGAAGGTTTTTGTAAATGGTTTAAAGGATATACCACTTTCAGAATACAGTGACATTGTATCGTTTTTGATTGAGGCGCTGCCCGATATCAATGATGATGAATTAAGTGCAAAGCTTGGGGAGATAATAGTTAAAAATATCACCCAGGCTCATATCCCGGTTATCAAAAAAATGATTGAGAGAGTTAATGGAAGGGTAAGAATACTGTATCTGGCGATATTAAGAGAAGTTTACAGGAAAGGCGAAATAGTAAGAGGTGATATTTTATCCAATTTTCTGTATGATCTGCTGAATAAAAATAAGAACGACGCGAAATTAGTGGCTTTTGTCACTGCCTTCCTTATGGAGATGGGGGATGATTATTCCTTTAAAGTTTTTAAATCGTATATAGAGAAGTTGTTAGTTGATGAATCGGCAAATGAATCAGATTCGGAGCTTGTAATCTCCATAATAAAAGAACTTCCTATTCACCTTTTAAAAAGAATTATTTTGGATGTTCTTGATCTGGTAAACTCCGGGAACAAGTCCATACATGAGTTTCTGGGCAATTTATTTGGTGCTATTCCGGACGAAATGTTAACCGAGGATGTCAGACGCATGGTTGAGGAAATATACTCCGGTATTGCAGGTAAAAAACCGGAAGGTGAATCTTTTGGATTGTTTAAGGATCGCCATTATGATGGCTATTCTGGATATATTCCCCTTATAGACACGCCCAGGGTCGAATTTCAGCTTTCCCATGAAAGAACAAAAAATCTTACAGTTTTTTTCATAGATATAGTTAATTACACTGGGCTTTCGGCAAAGTCGAACCTTACGGGATTGGTTAAAGTGATTGAATCGTTTGAAAAGATAGTGGTTACAGAAATTGACCGGTTCAGCGGCAGTATTGTGAAAAAGATGGGAGATGGGATACTGGCAACATTTAAACATCCATTGAACTCAATAGTCTCTGCTTTTTCAATTCTTGAGAGGATTGAGGATTATAACAGTTTTGCACCTGCAGAGGAGAAATATAATATAAGAATTGGCATTCATACAGGCAGTGTACTGATTAAAGACAATGATATATTCGGTGATACCGTTAATATTGCCTCAAGAGTTGAATCGAGTGCAGAACCAGGAAATGTGAGGGTTACCGGGGAAGTTGTAAAGTTAACCTCTGATTTTGTTGAGTTCGGAAAGGCAAAGGAAGTTCAGTTGAAAGGTCTCAATTCGCCTGTAATTTTATACTCACCTATTAAAATAAAGGAGAATGTTGAGGATTACTTAAAGGTTCTGGAGAGCAACTTAGCCTCAAGTTCCATTGATCTTGGTGAAAATATTTTAAAAAAACTCAGAATAATAATGTTTAATCCGGTTTTTAATCCAAGATCCAGGCTAAAAAGTGGATCAAAGAGTATATCTATTGAAGAGTTAAGCAAACTTTTTAATGATATTACGAAATTTATGTGTTCCATTGCCTCGGATTATATAGAGGAATACGAGATAAAGTCCTGGCTTCAGAACAAATGGAACCGGTTGATTGATGAACTGTAATTAATTTTTATCTTAATAGAGAGTTTTGTTGAATATTTTTATATTAAACCTTTTCTAAGCTTTATAAGGGGGGTATATGAAAACGGTTGTCTGTTATGGAGATTCTAACACCTGGGGTTATAGACCAGATGGGAAAGGGCGGTACCCCTTCGAAAAGAGGTGGACCAGCGTACTTCAAAAGGAGCTGGGGGATGATTTTTTTGTTATACCCGAGGGGCTGAACGGCAGAACTACGGTCTATGATGACCCTCTCTATGGATTTACGAGCGGATTGTCCTTTATTGAAGTGGTTTTAAATACCCATAAGCCTATAGATCTATTTATAATTCTGCTGGGAACAAACGATTTAAAACCAAGGTACAATTTATCCGCCTATGAAATAGCAGATGGAGTTGGACGACTCGTCCAGATAGTGAAGAGTAGCGATGCGGGCCCTGATAATATGCCACCAGAGATACTTTTGATTGCTCCACCCCCGATA
>JALXDB010000001.1 GCA_026990615.1 Spirochaetota bacterium | reverse complement strand
CCTCGTAATTATATAATTAATTTGATTTTTTATTGCAACCTGGTAAAATTAAAACCTTCTACTTAGCTTCTTCTTTTTTATCTCTACCCTTCTGTTTGCTTTCGCCTTTTGCAGTTTGTTTCACTGCGCCATCTGCACCTTTTTCACTGCCATCTGATACTGTAGATTTATCCTGCTCTTTCCGTGGCTCCGACTTCTTTTCAGTCTGTCCCCTATTATCAGTCTCCTGGTCTTTCTCATCCTTCTTTTCAGCAGATGAAAAAACTGTTTCTGCATAGTTTGCCTGCAGGTCAGCAATGACACTGTCAAGAAGCCTTTTTTCATCTTCAGTTAAGTTCCCCCTTGTCTTTTCCCTGAGCATAATCAGGGTATCTATAGAGTATTTCGCACTTTTAAGATCAACTTTCAATTTGCCCGTAAGCGGATCTACTATTTTTCCAAGACCTATCCAGGCAGTTGAACTCAGACTAACAACAAGGGACGAAAAAGTGGGTGCTGAAAGATCAGAGCTGTTATTTCCCATTTAGACCTCCACTCTGATAATATTATTCAACCCACAGGACAATCTAAATATACAAAAATGTCTATTTTTTATCAACAATTCAATACTCTTCATTCGGCTGTAATCAGACCAGCATGTTCAAAATCTTCAAAACTTTATTTGAATAATAGATCACAGCAATTAGAGATATTTCATCAGATTCTCGTTACCCTTCATAATCTTAAGTGCATCCTTTACCTTTTGGTCCATGCTTTTATGACATACCAGTATCCTGTTTTCATTCTTAACAATGATAATATCTTTAAGCCCAATAGCAGCTATTACTGAACTATCATCCCCAAGAACAATTGTATCTTTGGATTCCACAATAACCGCATTGCCCTCTAGTATATTACCACTGTCATCCCTCTCCCTGTGCCTGTACAGAGCACTCCATGAGCCCACATCATCCCAGATGTAGGTTGGCTTAACACAGGCAATGTTTTCTGCCTTCTCCATAACTGCATAGTCTATTGAGATATCTTCAAACTTTTCAAACTCTGAAGCCTTTACTCTCTCCTCTTCTGGAGTACCTATGGCATCCCTGATTTTCATCAAACCTCTGTATAGTTCAGGTACGTGCTTTCCTATTTCACCAAGGATGGTGGCAACCTTAAATGCAAACATACCGGAATTCCAGAAGAAATTGCCCTTTTCAAGAAAAACGCGGGCTGTATTCAGATCGGGCTTCTCCCTGAACATTTTGACCCGATAAACCTCGAGCGAATAATCACCCTCAATCCTATCCTGCACCTCTATATAGCCATACTCCGTTGCAGGTCTATCAGGTTGAATACCGAAGGTAACCAGATAACCCTCATCAGCCACTTTTGAGGCAACCTCAACTCCTTTTAAAAAATCTTCTTTGGGATAAACAACATGATCAGCCGTAAGAACAACCATAACTCCTTCCGGATCATTTCGGGATATATAAACAGCAGAAAGCCCTATCGCAGCGGCTGTATTTTTACCCATTGGTTCAATAATAAGGTTACTGCTATCTATCTCCGGCAATTGATTTTTGATAATTTGTGAAAGCTTTTCATTGGCCACAAAATAGATTCTATCCTTTGATATTTCAGGATAGATTCTGTAAAAAGTTTCCTGCAACATGGTCCTCTCGGATACGATTTTATGAAACTGTTTGGGCATTTCGATAGTGCTCCTGGGCCAAAACCTCTGTCCTTTACCACCTGCCATAACTACAATGTTGACCATATATCCCTCCTTATTGATCTATCAAATATTTTGATCATCCTACTACCCAAAGATAAACCTATCTATTACCGTTCTTATCTCATCTCTCTGATCAGGCATAAACCAGACGATACTATCGTCGGATTTAAACCAGGTCATCTGCCGTTTTGCAAACCTCCTGGTATCCCTTACAAATAATCTAACGACTTCACTGTAACTGTAACATCCCTTCAGATACGAGATGAAGTGACTGTATCCCAATCCTTTCATGGATGGGTATTTTTCATTATAACCCCTTTTCAGAAGATTCACAACTTCATCGGCCAGCCCGCATTCTAGCATTTTATGGCACCTTCTTTCTATCCTCTCATACAAGACAGCTCTTGGAAGATTAATACCTATCTTCAAAATGTCAAACTCGTCCCTTTGATCGTTCTTTATATATTTAGAAAAAGGTTCACCTGTAAGATGATGTATTTCAAGTGCCCTTACAATCCTTATAAGATCATTAGGATGAACTCTCCTTGCTGTTTCGGGATCAATGCTCTTTAACTTTTCATAGAGAATACCCTTTTTGTTTTTCTCCATGCTGTAGAGCTTTTCTCTGTATTCAAGGTCGGCAGGCGGTGCTTCTATCAATCCCTTTTCAATCGTCCTGAAATACAACCCGGTCCCACCTACAAGAAACGGGATCTTTCCTCTCTTCTTTATCTCATTTATAGCCTTCAATGTATACCTTCTAAAATCCCCGGCACTGAATCTGTAATCGGGGGAAACAATATCAATGAGATGGTGCTTTACCATTTTCATCTGTTCCGGAGTTGGTTTTGCAGTTCCACAGTTCAACTCTTTGTAAACCTGCATTGAATCGACAGAGATAATTTCACCAATATCTCTGGCCAGTTCAACAGCTATATCTGTTTTCCCCACTGCGGTAGGACCCATTATAAATATCAACTTATTGTTCAAATTATTGTTCAAAAAGGCACCCCTTAATACCCATTATCTTTTAAAATAGGAGAGTCATCAAAACCTTTATTCATTGTATAAGTTAACAAAGTTCTCATGATATGATACTAAAACTTTAAAACAAATCTATACAAATTAAGGTATTCAATACC